>JBPOHH010000590.1:0-10342 GCA_052035765.1 Bacteroidota bacterium | reverse complement strand
CCACTGTCACCATCAATAAAATGTGTACGGTACATTTCATATAGTTCGGAATAAATATGAATAAAAACGGATTCTCTGACAATTGACCTTCTACTGCCGTTACCGGAACGCATATCGCACTCTGACGCACTCTGATTGTGTACAATATAGCATTAGTTCCGACATTTTCCTACGGGATTGACCAAATCTACCGGAGGGCGCCATGTTCAGGAGATTATTACGCAGTATCGGCTACCGTAAGCGTCTGTTTTAGACGTTCGATGATTGCCGGATACTGCGCCAGCATTCCACGCATTTCCTTTACATTATAAGCAATTGCAGCGTTATGCAAATGCTCTGCATACTCCACCACTTCACTCATACTCGCCGAGCGTCCCTCTTGCTCAAGCAAGCCGGCAAATTCTTTGATCTTCCCAACAAGCTGCGTGTGCATAATCGATGTATAGCGTTCGGAGAGGGTCGTCTCCATGAAACTGATTATATGCTCAACAGCAGCGCGGCGATCGGCGGTCATAGCCTCGTTGCCATTGGCTGTGGATGCTGACTCTGCGGGTAAGCTAGAGAGTATTTTACACGGCAAATATCGAGCGATTCCACTTACTAACGCGTTCTGATGCAACGGCTTCGTCAAAAATTCATCACATAATTCCGAGATAAGTATTCTCTCGGAATCCATCGCCGATGCGGTCACTGCAAGAATCGGTATATGGGAAGTTGTTGGATCTGATTTGATGATTTTCGTAGCATCATAACCGCTCATGACAGGCATTCGTATGTCCATCAGGTTGAGATTGGGGCGGTGGGTGAGCGCCATCTGAACAGCTTGTTCGCCATTTTCGGCTTCGATAAACATAAGCCCTTTCCCGGCAAGCATTTCTTTGATCAATTCACGGTTGTGCAGAATATCATCGACAATCAGTATTGTCGCGGGCTCAAATATGGTTCTGTGACCGTCATCTGCTTTTTTTTGCAGTGGAGTATCTTCGACAAGCAGTACTGACGGCAGATGTACGGTGAATACCGACCCTTTGCCTACTGTGCTTCGCACTGTGAGTGTGCCGCCCATCATTTGTACCAGTCGGGTGGTAATGGCGAGTCCGAGTCCTGTGCCGCCGTATTTGCGGGTACTTTGTCCGTCGCGCTGCTGGAATGCCTCGAAGATTTTTTGCTGATCATCGTCGGGAATCCCGATACCGGTATCTTCAATTTCGAGAGTAATTGCACGGTGATGTTCGAGTATGGCAGCCGAGGAATGCACTCTTACAGTGACTCCTCCGCGCTCTGTGAATTTAAGCGCATTGCCGATGAGATTAAACATAATTTGCCGCAGTCGAATACTGTCTATCATCACCATTGCCGGCAGAAATCCTTCGTAATTGACCGTACAATCAAGCTTCTTATCATTCGCTTTCGGCTGAAAAAGCAGATGTACTTCTTCGATGAGCGCGCGCAAATTTGTCGGCTCGGGATGAATTTCAAATTTACCGGCTTCGATCTTGGACAGATCCAAAATATCATTGATGAGCTCAAGCAATGCCTTCCCGCTTGTAGCAATCGTCGAGAGAAAATACTTGTGGCGTTCGTCCTGAATCTGCTGCTGTAGCAGGGCGGCGAACCCCAAAATAGCATTCATCGGGGTTCGGATTTCGTGGCTCATATTGGCGAGGAACGCGGACTTGGCGCGATTCGCACTTTCGGCTTCTTCTTTCGAGAGCCGGATTTCGTTGGACTGCTGTTCGAGGAGCTCTTTCTGTTTTGAAATATCAGCATTTGCTTTTTCTAATTCTTGGTTGTGCCGGATGATTTTTTCGGTAGAATTCTTCTTCTGCTGATAGGCATAGATGGTAATAACGAGCAGAGCGATCACAAACAGTAGTCCGATAAAGAGAAAGCGTTGCCATAATTCCCGTACCTGAAGTGCTTTAGCAGCTGATTCGGCTTCGGTCTGCGAGGCATGGAGGGCTAATTGCTGGAGCTCTTTTTGTTGTTGTAAGACGGCAATTTCACTTTGCTTTTTTTGAGCTTCGGCTATAGTATTTTTTAGCGCAAGTGCTTTGAGGGATTGATCTTTCTGGAGAAGTGCTATTTGCTGTTCACGGCTGTTGCTTTCGATTTTACGGCGGAGGAGCTCTGCAAGCTGCTGCTGCTGCTCGTGCTGAAGCTCGACGATCTTAATTTGTTTTTTTTCTGCATCAAGCTGACGTTGCAGCAACTCTGCTTCCTGAAGTGATTTATCTTTGAGCAGGAGGGCGACTTCCTGTTCTTTGAGCTTGATTTCCTGCTGCTTGTTTTCAATTTCCCGGGTAAGCTGGATTTCTGCGAGCCGGGCGGCGTCGGACTGCCTGCTCAGGGTGTCGCGCAGAGTCGCATAGAGCTTGTACATGTCGTATGCTTTCTGGGTCTTGCCGGTATTTTCATAGAGATAGCTCAGCGATTCATAGACTCTTCGCAGGACTTCGCGTGCGTTTACTTTCTGCGCCGCGATGAGTGCTTTTTGAAAATAAACTTCGGCTTCGGCGGTGTTTTGTTTTTGTAAAAATGTACTCCCGATATGATACAGCAAACTTGCTTGAATGTCATATTCCTTTGAATCTTCACTTACTTGCAGTGCTTGCTTATAGAAGATAAGCGCTGTGTCCGGAGATTGTTTCCGGCTGTAAATTCCACCGATATTATGAAGGGCAGATGCCACGCCGCGCCCTTTGGGCAGGTTCGTAAAAAGAGTCAGCGACTCCTTGTAGTATGTTAATGCAGCGTCGTAGAGCTCTTTGCGTGAATAAACAGAACCAATATTATTGAGGGCAGCGGCTATTCCTTTGGTATCCCGGAGCTTTCTGCTGAGGGCAAGTGCGCGGGTAAAATGCTGCAGGGCAGGTTCGGTCTGATCTAATTGATTATACACGAATCCTATATTATTAAGAATAGTCGCAATACGTGTTGAATCCTGCAAATCTTCGGCAAATTTCAATGCTTTAGCATAATATACACTGGCTTGTACATAGTCGGCAGCGCTGGAGTAAGTATTCCCAAAAACACTCCATATCCTGGTTCCAAGGCGTAATCCTGCTCTTGAGCCAAGAAATTCGGGATGAGAATTCAACAGTGTTCGGGCGGTGAAGAGATAGTCAAGACTCGTCGAAAGCCGACCCAAATGATAGGTCGTGATAGACAGATTGATGAGGGCGCGGATTTCTTCAAATTGATTGTGTTCGGCGTGTGATTTATCGAGTGCCTGTAGTGCAACTACCTGTATTGACTCGTAGTTTGTAGCAGTGTCAAGCATCGATTCCGTTCGCTCGTTGAGACTCGTGGCCTGCCCGGAAGCTGCCGCGAAAGAATGCGTACCGGCAGCGAGCACCATGGAGCACAAGAGTAAACTATACAACACGAATTGTACCATCATTGACTATCAGAGAATTGCTGCGAGTATGAAGAAAGAGATTTAAAATGTCACCGAGACTTGTGCCGACAATTCTCTGCCCGGCCTGCCGGGTACGGAATTGACCGTACGTTCGGAATACTCGGGGTAAAATATTGGTCTGTCCAGGAGGTTTTTTGCTTTCAGATTCAAGGAGCAATCCCGGATAAACATATCCTTGAAAAGTGATGTAAGTATCAATCGGACATTAATATTCACATCGTTGAAATCACGAACTCTGCCATTGGGTGCACTCGCGGCGGCAATGTCCTCGGTTCCTGCATAGAGGACATCAAAAACCGATATATCCATAATACCCGGCATATTGTACGAGAGTCCTGCTTTAAAGAATACTGTCGGCATGCCGGTATAGTTGGAGGTCGAGGTATCTCCCGTTGCCGTCCGGAATGTTTGGTCTATTGCATACGCCGCAAAGGATGATTGTAGCGACAGTGGTGAACTGATTTTCGCCTTCCCCTCAAGCTCAATGCCGAGGGTGGTAGCATTGCCGCGATTAATATAAAATGGTGCGCCGGGCACCGTTTGCTTGCCTTCTACCGTTGTACTGATGGGTTCACCCGGCAGAGTAAGTGTGATGATATTTGTCTGCCGTGATCGCAAAAGCGTAGCGACAAGAAAAAGCTTGTCGGATGAATATGATATCTGTCCTTCGAGCGTTGTGATATATTCCTGACGGAGATTATCATTCCCTGTAAGCACACCGGGTATCCATACATTTGTTTCCGTACTACTCGGAGCACGATACCCACTGGCAAAAAGCAGCTTGGCACCGATTCCGGATGTACCCGAATAAACACCTGCAAGCCGGAATACAGCGTCATCGGTCGTCTTTGTCCTGAAATACTGTACGCCTGCACTGCCGGAGAATTCATCGCTCAGGACATACGTAGCAAGTATATGACCATTAAGAGCATTTTCGTTGTATCGGGGAACAATCGAAAGTGGTCTGGAATTCACTCCTCTGAATACATTAAACGGCAGTATCGGATACGTAGAATCATACGAATAAATGTGATAGGAGATTTCTCCGAGACGCAGCTCGAAGGCAGCACCGGCTGTAATTGTCAGATACTCGGCGGGAGTCAGAATCGCCGTACTCTCAAAAGCATACGTGCCGGAAACTGAAGAAGAATGAATATCCCTGGCAGAATCCACGTCGTAATACGGTTCGCCCGCTGCCAGATTTGATGTAAAATTAGCTCTCAGCAATACCGATTTCGAAAGCTGAGGTGCGTAGCCGATATCTGCCATCATTCGCTTTTCGGAATAGGTAAAGAACGGTGGATCCGGCCAGCCGAAGCTGGTTATTTCCATCTGACGCTGCGAAAATGCTGCTGCAAACACCATCGCTTTGAAGTCTTTGTACTCCGCTCCGATATATCCTCCTGCCTGCCGGACCGGTACCCGTCCGGACACAAATCGGGCATCGCCGTCTGTCGCCGAATAAATCCATCCATCTGATACTGAAGCAGTTGCTGCGGTTTTTACTTTTACGTCATTGGTCTCAAACAACGTGGAAGCACTGCCGCTGAAAGAACCGAAGCTGCCGAACTCAGCCGATAATGATGTCTTTTGCTCGGCATTAGACATGGTAATAATATTGATAATTCCCGTAAATGCGCTGTTACCGTAGAGTACCGAGCCCGGACCCCGCAGTAATTCAATGCGCCGGATCATACCGACAGGGAATGATGTAAGGAATGTTCGATTGAAGGTACCACCCTGAATGGTCTCACGAAACGGTCTGCCGTCGATTAAAAACAAAGTGTGATTATTGGTATTTGTGGGGATATCGCCGCGGACACCGATAGAGGTTAGAATGCTGAAATACGTAGAATACAAGGAGATACCGGGCATTTTGTCGAGGATTTCAGCCACATTTCTTGCACCGCTCTGCCGAATCTCCTGCTCGGTCATTACACTGATGATACCCGGAGAGTGCGATACCGTCTCGAGCTTGCCGGAAGGTGTCTGCACGTAGACTCGCTTGAGGTCTTCAAGTGTCAGACTAAGCATGCTGCCTTCGCCGGATTGACTGTAAAGAGAAGGGACGGCAGCTAATAAGAATGTCGTGAATGTAAGCAGGCGCAGATAGTTCATCGATTTCCTCCGCAAAAACTTCTTCAATTCCACCGTCATTATACCTACAGCGTTAATTCAGGTACGTATTCTGCCAAAGTTACAACGATTCTCACTGAGAAAAAAGAAAAAAAGCACGTCAAGTTGATTTTAAGAATCGGTATCATACTGCAGGAAAGTACTTTTGAAGAGCAGGAGGCAGCGACCATCACAGAGGCGCCAGAAACGATGAAAGATTGGTCTGCGTCGAGAGCCCGAATTTCTTGCGTATACGGTAGCGGTGCATCTCGATATTATGGGTAGAAACGCTGAGCATGGTGGCGATTTCTTTATTGGATAAATTGATTTTCAGGAGCGCGCAAATCTTTAATTCTGTTGGAGTAAGAGAATTATACATCTTCGAGAGCGTACGCATGAATTCCGGATGAAGCTGCGTGAATTTCTGCTGAAACATCGTCCACTGCGACTCTATATGCACATTCGAACGCATCTCAGCGGCGAATTTATTGATCTGATCCTTCGTGTCGGAAGCGTCCGCATTCATGCCGGCAGTGTTCATTTTTTGATGCATTTTATCAATGAACTCGTTCTTTTGGGCTACATGGAGCGCCAGCACGGTGAGTTCGCGGTCTTTTTTATTGACATCAAGCTCCAATTGCTCGGCTTTCAGGCGATAAATTTCACGTTCTTTCTCTGCTTTTTCGACTTCATAGCGCACCTGCATTTCGGCGACGAGTTTTTGTTTTTCTACGCCGTGAAAGTCGTCTTTTATCCGCGTAAATTCCTTATGATGATAATACGCTTTCTCGATATTACCCAATTCTTCCCAAATTGTCGCGCTCAGCAAATGCGCCTTGTACATTGCCTGCTTGTCTTCCCGCTCTTCGGCACGCTCTAGCACCCGGCGTGTAAATTCCAATGCCCGATGGAAATGCGACGTCTGATAATACGCCTGCGCAATATTGAGCAGCACGGTCTGCATGATGTTCGTCTTGCTCACCGATTCTGTAAGAGCAAGTGAATCACGCAGATAGCGCAGTGCTATGTCATATTCCTTGTTGGCGAGATACGTTGCTCCAATGGTCGAATAGGTTTGCACAATCATCGGCAGATTATCGACCCGTTCGAAGATTTCAAGTGCTGCGAATAAATGCTCAAGCGCCTGACTGAATTCATAGCTTTTGCTGAGTACGACGGCAAGATTCGAGCGTGTCTCTGCCTCACCGAAAATATCATCAATGTCAATTCTAATTGACAGACTCCGGCGGTAGCATTCGAGTGCTTCGGGGTAATTTTCAAGAAATAGGTGTACATTTCCGATATGATTGAGTCCGATAGCAATCGAGTAATTATCTTCTAAATATTCACTTACTTCGAGCCCCTTACGGTGGTATTCGAGGGCTTTGGGGTAATTGCCCAAATGTTCAAATGAATTCCCGAAGGCATGATAGAGCGAACGTACCTCACTGAAATTCCCGTATTTCATCTGCACATCGAGGGCGAGGTTGAGCTTCTGCAGAGCCATTTTGTGATTGGCAATCAGCGTGTAATTGACGCCCAACTGATAATTTGCACGCGCTCCCAAGATTTCATTCTGCGTTTGCTCGGCTACCTTGAGCGCATCATAGCTCGCTTTCAACCCCTCGGAATATTCTCCGCTGTGCCGGCATGCGTCGGCGATTGCCAGATGACACTCACCGACAGTATCCCTGCTGCCCAGCTTCTCGGCATAAAAAAGTCCGGCCGCCGCCGCCGCTTTTGCTTTGCGGGGTGCCGACCGGACGACTTTCGCCGAATAGTGGAGCAAGAACCGAATCTTATCATCCACGATTGGAATATGTTCGACCTGCAGAGCAATGTCTTGCAGAAACGTCCGCAATTGCGGAGGATGCTGTTTCGCTGATTGTTTTACCGGAGTATAAACGGACATTGTATGTATTCTTCGATGATCCATCATGATAAATACCAAGCAGCTGCCGCTCTATTGCCCTTACGAGAGACCGCAGCGCTCAAAGATATAATCGACGCTCTTGAAAATTCCCTTGCCGGACTCAAATATTGCCCGTAATTCCTCTGCCGAGATGAGCTTCATCACACCGTCATTTTCCTGCAAAGTGTCGAGAAGCGGTCTGCGCTCAGCCCAGGTACGCATCGCTGCCTGCTGTACAAGCGCATAACTGTCCTCGCGGGAAATTCCACGGCGCACGAGCTCGAGCAAAACCGTCTGCGAGAATACTAACCCATGGGTAATATTGATATTACGCTGCATATTCTCAGGATACACAAGCAATCTGTCGACTAAATTAATCGCCAGATGCAGCATGTAATGGAGGGTAATTGTCGAGTCCGGACAAATCACGCGCTCGACACTGCTGTGCGAAATATCACGTTCGTGCCAGAGAGCATTATTCTCCATCGCCGCCATAGAATTTGCTCGCAGTAATCGTGCCAAGCCGCAAATACGTTCGCTCACAATCGGATTCCGCTTGTGCGGCATTGCCGAACTTCCTTTTTGTCCTTTTGAGAAAAACTCTTCCGCTTCAAGCACTTCCGTACGTTGTAAATGTCGAATCTCAGTCGCAATTTTCTCGAGTGACGAGCCAATAATCGCGAGCGTCGCCATAAATTCCGAATGCCGATCGCGCTGAATCACCTGCGTCGAAACGGGAGCCGGCGTGAGTCCTAATTTCTCGCACACATATTCTTCAACTTTGGGCGAGAGATGTTCGAACGTGCCGACCGCGCCACTAATCATCCCGGTCGCAATCACCCGAATACCTTCTTCCAAGCGCTTGATATTCCTCTTACATTCTTCGTACCAGAGCGCAAGCTTGAGTCCAAAGGTCGTCGGCTCGGCATGGATTCCGTGTGAGCGGCCGACGCAGAGAGTGTATTTGAATTCTCCGGCACGACGCGCGAGCACCTCCTTGAGGCGGTGCATGTCGGCAAGGAGGAGTTCGCCCGCTTGCTTAAGCTGCACGGCAAGACACGTATCAAGCACATCGCTCGAGGTCATGCCCAGGTGGATAAAACGGGAATTTTCACCCACATACTCGGCTACATTGGTCAAAAATGCAATCACATCATGCTTGGTGGTCTCTTCAATCACCAGAATTCTCGCCACGTCGAATTGCGCTTTAGCGCGGATTTCGCGAACAGCCTCCGGAGGAATGATACCGAGATTGGACTGCGCTTCGCAGGCAAGTATTTCAATTTCAAGCCAGATAGCGTATTTGTTCTGGTCGCTCCAGATGTTCCCCATCTCGGGGCGTGTGTAACGTTCGATCATAAATATAGTAGTCACATAGAAGGATAAAACAACGATTATTCAACCGCAAAAATAACGGAATTTCAGGACATTAGTCGTAAGTCGGTAAGTCGGTAAGTCGTAAGTCGGTAAGAAACTGTAGGGGCGAATTGCATTCGCCCAAGTCGAGATGATGGTCGGTACGTCGTACGTCGATGATACGTTATTCCATAGTCCATTGAGTCGTTAGAGTTCCTAAAGTCGATAGTCATCTACCTCTAGCACTACTAACACCAACAGCCCATGATGGAAATCATGGGCTGTTGGTTGAGAATACACATTTTATCGAACAATCACCACCGGCTTGGAAATAATTCCCGCAGGAGTCCGCACCTGCACAAAATACACACCAGCCGCAAAATCCGACACATCCACCTCCAGCTTACCACTTACGACTGATGACGTACGACTAACCTCCATCCCCACGCTATTCATTATTTTCACCGACAGAATATTGTCAACGCCGGATATGGTGAATGATGTGCTTGTGGGATTGGGGGTAATCGTGATGCCGTCTTGTGGGCTGGGCTTTTCATCTACACCGGAAGATTCCGGCAACGTTAATCGGAAGATTCTATAAGGTCTTCCAAGTACCCAACAGCGTTTGGGTGTTGGATAGGACAGCTTATAGAGTCCTCGGTCGAAATACCCTGAATCAAAAGTATAATCTGCAAATTTCCATGTGTCACCGGCGTTATCGGTATAATGGAGAGATGTCTGACCAATATAACTGTATGTCGCTAGAATGACTCCGTGATGTGAATCGGAGAATGTGAGGTCTGTAAGTGAACCTCTGTTCATGGAATATGCAGGAGATTGACGGAAATACGGTTCTTTTCGAGTCCACGTTTTGCCGCCGTCTGTCGTATGAAAATATGTCTGAAAGGTATTGGAATCGGTGCTTGCTCCGCCAATTTCGATTGAACCGTGAAGCGTATCCGTAAAAACCATGACAGGATTTAAATATTCTCCTGATTTGAAAGGAGGTAATGCTTGCTCCTCCCATGTTGTGCCTCCATCGGTTGTATGGAGTAACAAAGGAATTCTTGTCTCCAATGCCATCTTTCTATATCCAAGTATCCATCCTTGTAAGGGTGTTTTGAAAACAATAGAGTAATAGCGGTCATTATCAGAACCCGAAATTCGAACATTCGTCCATGTCTTACCTAAGTCATTGGTTCGTAAAATAAATCCAGTCTCGGGTAATGGCAGATGAAAGTTATAATCACTAATCCAGAGCGTTTTGTTGTCGCTGAAAGCTGAAGCTCGAAACCCCATACCCCAATATGCCGAACTGTCTGTCATTGGATAAGATTCTTTCCAAGTTATTCCCCCGTCATTACTTAGTAGCACCATCCCGGAGTCCGCCATGGCTGCTACAGTATTGTGGTCATAAACATTTAACCGACGCATTCTTCTCTGGGTACCGGTTGGTAAGTCTTGCCACGTATCACCACCATTATCTGTTCTACGAATCTTGCCTCCATATCCGGCAACGAATCCTGTTTGATCATCAA
>JBPOHH010000277.1:0-2961 GCA_052035765.1 Bacteroidota bacterium | reverse complement strand
CCGAGGCCATTATGAAAGAGACCGATTACGCCGAATGACGCGCCGAGCGAACGCTCTTTGTCGATTGATTCATTAATACCACGTGTCAGACCGACGCTGACACCCACATTCAGCGTTTTGCCGGATTGGGCAAATAAATTCCCGCCGCACAGCACAAGGCAAAGGCAGAAAAGAGTGAGAAAACGTTGCATAATACTTCCTTAAAATTGAATAAAAAAACAGATAACCAATACAAATATACCACTTGTACGAACCTTATTCCAAATTACAAATGTACGTACAGGCATCGGGAGAACACATTCGCAGTCGTATAACTGTATTACATAAAGGTGAGTCTGTCAAATAAAGAGGATTGCAAAATAAACTCCGGCGGTGAACAGAATACGCCGGAGTTAATGGTAACCACAGGCGCGTCACCTCGGCAAAAATCACCTCCAAAATGTGAAATTCTGATGCCCGATACCCATGTGATAATTTGGTAACATCAGGACCTGACGATAGGCATGAACACTCGGCATGCCGGTAAAGAAAAACCATCTAACTTTAGTAATAATAAGTAGATAAATGGTATATTGGTGATGCAGTTCTCATCTATTCCATCGATTGCCAATAGCATGTCCATTCCCACTTCACCTGATTGGCATCCCGGTGATAGTCTCCTTCACTTGCTTTTCCCTATATTACATCGGTTCACGTTGCACGATGCCGATGCTGTTAATGAACGTGCTATGGGACATAAACAATGCTTGTACAGTACTTTTGAGGGAAAAAATGAAGTGGTTGTTGAATCTGAATATCAGAACAAAGCTATTGACCAGTTTCATAGCCGTGACCGTCGTATTCTCCATTGTAGGTTTTGTCGGAATATACGGTATCCGCACGATGAATGCACAGGATGACGTGCTCTATTCGAAAGGCGCGGTACCGCTTGGCGAGCTTGTGCAGATATCGACAAATGTTCAGAAGATTCGTGTTTTTACCCGTGAACTAATTCTCGACAATGTCGCTTATGTCATTGAAAATAATGCGACTGCAATAAAAAATTGTCAGGATTCAATTGCTGCGTACAATCTGGCACATAAAAAAAGTCTTGATCGGGCGGAAGTAAAAACACAGTTTGAGGTGTACTCTAAGGCATTGCAATCCTACAATGATGGTATCACCGAACTTCTCGGTTATGTGAGAGGTCATGAAGAAACGCAGGCGTTTTCGTTCCTTGCCGGTGATCTCGAGGAGAGGGCAACACTCCTGCAGGATGAAGTTAACAAGTTAACTCTTGAACGTATAAAGGGTACCAAGAATATCTGTGATTCGAATACAACGCTAGCTCAGTACGCTTCTTACGGCATGCTGCTGTTCATTCTCGTTGGAATTGCCGTTGCATTGCTGCTTGGGTTTACGATTTCTGCTAAAATCAGTACACCGATTTCTGCACTTGATAATGCGGCTGCCCGCGTTGCAGGCGGCGATGTAACTCAGTATGTCGAAATCACTTCGACCGACGAGACAGGGCGACTCACCAATTCCTTTAATAGTATGGTGAATAATATCAGGCAAACACTTGAAGAAGTGCGTGTTGCGAGTCAGGAAGCACAAAAAGCAACGGAAATAGCGCAGCATTTACAGGAGGTATCGGAGGAACATGGTCGATATTTATCGAGGAGTGTCGAAACGATGTTGGCAGAGATTCATCGTTTTTCAGAAGGACAGCTGGTAATTCAGCTGCAAGCCGAATGTGATGATGATGATATTGCTCAGCTATACCAAGGGTTTACAAAAGCTTCGGAAAATATTCGTACGATGGTCGTCCAAGTATCCGAAGCCGTGGAAACCACCGCAAGTGCTACCGCTGAAATCGCGGCAAGTATTGAAGAAATGTCCACCGGAGCGGCGCATCAGACTGAGCAAACCAATAATGTCGCTGCCGCAGTACTCGAAATGACCTCCAATATTATCGAAGGTAACCGTTCGATGAGTGTCGCGGTCGAAAAAGCAATGCAGGCAGGAGAAAGTGCACGTAACGGCGGCAAAATCGTTCTCCAAACCATCGAAGGGATGAATACCATCGCTGATGTCGTACTCAAGTCCGCTACTACGGTGCAGGAATTAGGTGCATCAAGTGAAGAAATCGGTGAAATTGTACAGGTTATTAATGATATCGCCGATCAAACCAATCTACTGGCGCTCAATGCTGCAATTGAAGCTGCCCGGGCAGGAGAACAGGGACGGGGATTCGCCGTGGTGGCAGATGAAGTCAGGAAATTAGCCGAGCGAACGGCCGACGCGACCAAACAAATCAGCACAATGATTAAACGAATTCAAAAAGATACCGCAGGTGCGGTCTCGGCTATGCAAACCGGCAGACAAGAAGTGGAAAAAGGGAAAATTCTCGCCGATAAAGCAGGGGAATCGTTGAATGATATTATTACTATCTCCAAAGATGTTGAAGTAATTATCACACAGCTTGCCAATGCTAGCTCCGAACAAGAATCAACGAGCGAGGATATTTCACGCTCGATTCAAAATATTACTTCTGTCACCCTTGAATCCAATCGCGCAATTGAGCAGGTAGCACGCGCAACAGATGACTTATCGAGACTTACCATGATATTACAGGATTTGCTGGGGAAATTCACCACCGAAAAACAAAACGTCCAAGAAATACGGAAACGAACGTTCCGAACAAAGCAACTCTCTGAATATACTGAAGTTGTGTAGGATAGAGTATGTCGATGGTATGCAGATCAATATAATTGATACTACATTCAAAGAACCCCAAAAAAAACAGCTCCTTCGAACACGCAGAATACGTGCCGAAGGAGCTGTAATTATTTTACATTATAAGACTTACCGCACGAGCACCAAAGGCACACGCACCGTCTGAACACCAAAACTCAACACGGCAAAGTAGTGTCCGCTCGATACCTTTACGCCGTAGGCAGTACCATCCCACACATATCT
>JBPOHH010000312.1:0-2487 GCA_052035765.1 Bacteroidota bacterium | reverse complement strand
AGATTTTCTTTGCTTTTTTGGAGTTCTTCGAGGGAATTTTTACGATCAGTCACATCCCGAAAATTACTGACAATTGCATTCACATTGGGATTGGTGAGCATATTCTGACTGCTGATTTCCACGCATCTCCAGGAGCCGTCTTTGTGCTGCACGCGTATTTCGAAGTGTGAATGCTGCAGGTCGCCACTGACCATTTGTTGGAAATACGATGTAGCCAACGGAACATCGTCTGGATGCATCAGGTCGCTAAATCCTTTGTTGGCTCGTTCTTCGGGTGTGTATCCGAGGATCCGGGCATTGGCAGGGCTTGTGTAGGTCACTTTGCCTTCTTTGCTTGTCAGTGCTACACCCTCGAAGCTGTCTTCGATCAATGCCCGGTATAATTCTTCTCTTTGGAGAATTGCCGCCTGGCTTGCTTTCAGTTCCGTAATATCACGCGATACGCCAACGACACCCATTAAAGTGCCATGTGCGTCATAGAGTGGATTTTTGGAGGTCATGAATGTGTGGTCGGTGCCATTGATGCGGACGGTGTTTTCGACCATCTGACCTGTAGCTGTATTGAGTATTTCCAGATCGATTCCACGCGCTTTTTGGGCCAGCTCGGGAGGAAATAATTCATGGTCTGTTTTCCCAATCATCTCATCGGGACGGTAGCCGTTGATGAGGCTAATTGGTGAATTGACAAACATATACCTGCCTTCCATATCTTTGACGAAGATAATGTCATCGGTTCCTTCGGTAATGGACGTCAGCAGGGCATGGCTTTCACGGAGCTTTTCCTCGGCAAGTTTCCGAGGAGTAATATCGCGGATATTCGAGACGATTGCGCCGACGGCGGGGTCATGCAGGAGATTCGTCACCGTGCCTTCCATCCAAAGCCAGTGACCTGCTTTATGGCGGATTCTGTACTGTACATGCAGTGGCACTGAGGGGCTGCCAAATAGTACGTCTATTGTATTTTTGACCATTTGGAGGTCATCGGGGTGCGTTATTTCCAGCATCAGGTGACCGTCAAATTCATCGATCGTATAGCCGGTGATACGCTCAGCAGAGGGAGAGATATAGAGTAGCTTTCCGGTCGCATCGACGAGGCGTATCATGTCCTGATTGTTTTCAATCATCGCGCGGAATCGACGCTCATTCGCCTCGATAGCTGCTTCAATTCTATACTTTTCGGTAATATCACGGAAGGTAAGTACCACGCCGCTGAGCTCCTTATGCGGTGCATGAATCGGCGCTGCCGAGTCGTCGATGTTGTACTCTTTGCCGCCTTTTGCGATGAGGATGGTATGATTGGCGAGTCCGACGATATTTCCGTCGCGGAGAACGAGTTCGACGGGATTGGGTACTGCTTTCCGCGAGGTCTGATTGATAATAGTAAAGACATCCGGCAGGGGAATTCCCGTTGCTTCTGCCTGTGTCCATCCGGTGAGCTGTTCGGCGACGGGATTCATAAATTTCACCCGCCCTTGCTTATCGGTCGCAATGACGGCATCGCCGATACTCTGCAGGGTAGTAGCGAGCCATTCTCTGCTTTCGAGGAGCTCGGTATCCGTGGTATTCTCCGAGAGGGCAAGTCCGAGTGTCAGTCGAATTTCCTGCTCATCAAAGGGCTTGAGAATATAGCCGTGGGAGCGGGTAATTCCTGCTTTTTGGAGTCGTGCACGATCCACATGGTCAGCAATGAATACCACCGGAATAGGGAAGTCACGGAGAATGTCCGGTGCTGTACCGGCACCATCTCTCTTCTCGTACAGCTCCATATCCATGATGATAATATTTGGGCTGTGGGCAGCGATGACCCCGAGCGCTTCCTTGCTTGAGGCGGCGGTCATCACGCTGAGCCCCGGACTCGTGAGGAGTAGTTGCAGGTCTTCTGCGACCAAACGATTATCGGCGATAATCAAAATAGTACCGTGTAATTGATTCATGGCTCACCTCTTGCATGTAATACGTACTGCAACGTAATAATGAGTGATAAAAATGGCGAATCCGGCCGGCGCTACCTGTAGAATAAGTGTGTCTATCTTCCGGTTACATTCATGAACCCATTGCACTTATTCGGTGTTGAAGGGATTGTATGTATAGTCTGGATGTTGTTGGGATAGAAGCCCAACCGTTCTTATGGCAGACGATACCGGAGAACGGTTGGGACACGTGGATTGTGTTTATTTCTGACGTTGAAAGGGCGCAGCACTCTTGAGTAGCTTACCCGGCGCTGCTTCTGCCTGTGTTTCAAATCCTGCGAGCAATTCCTGCAATGTCATCGTGAGGCGTGCTAAATCATCGGTCGCATGGGCGACTTGCTCAATAGCGCGATTACTTTCCGTAGCGACACTTGAAATATTCTGGATATTGCGGGCAATGTCCTCGCTCGTTGTTTCCTGTTCGGCACTCGCTCCGGCAAGCTGTGTGATAATCACTTCGACGTCTTTTGACATGGCAATAATTTCCTTGAGTGACATACCTGCCTTATCTGCAAGG
>JBPOHH010000644.1:0-6202 GCA_052035765.1 Bacteroidota bacterium | reverse complement strand
TGAGTAGCTTGAACTAAATATTCGAGTGCCGCTTCCACCAAAAATTCTGTTTCCGGTCGTGGAATGAGCGCCGAGGAGTCCACGGCGAACGGGAGGCCGTAGAATTCCGTTTCACCCAAAATATACTTCAACGGCTCACGCTTTGCGCGTCGGGCAATCATCGCCTTGAGCGCCGAGAGCTCCGCCTTGGTGAGCGGCTTGTCGTAATGTAAGTACAATTCCAGCCGAGAGTACCGCAGAATATGACACAGCATCAATTCCATCGTCAGGCGCGGACTATCGATCTGTTTTTCGGCAAAATAGCCCTCGCCCCAGCGCCGCAATTCGAGCGCTGTCCATACTTTTGTGTCTGCTTTGGAAGTCTGGTCGGGCATGCTTACCGGAAGAAAGTATCGTCAGGAGTTCTGTGGGTTCACGTATATTTTTGGCTGCAAAAATACGAAATTTATTTTGGTGTACCCTTGTGCCGATTCTATAGGCATACTTGCATTCAGCTGCTGTGTCACTGACAATTTGGGGGTCACTTCAAATTTTCGCAACTGTTTTTGTAATTTGGCCTTGACACATTTTACCGAATGTATGGTTTGGGAACGATACGAGATTTTTTTAGAGTGCGGTGAAACAAAACTATTTTTTTTGTTCCTCTTGAGTATATGAGCAATCCTATACGAACATACAGCGACGAACAACTCATTTCGGCAATCCGCGCGGGAAGTGCGGATTCTGAGAGCTGCTTTGCCGAGCTGTATGCGCGATATTCGCGGCGAGTGTTTTTGTATTGCTGTCGAATTTTAGAGCAGCGTAATGTAGCCGAGGACGTGCTTCAGGAATGCTTTGTAGAGTTTCTACTCTATACCCGCCAAACTCCTATAATTACAAATACTTCTGCTCTTTTGCTGCGTATAGCCCGCAATCTCTGCCTGAATATAAAGCGAGCAAACAAACTCCTGACCATACCTATTGAGAACATAGAATTTCCTGATTATATGCCGGAATATCATACGGAGGAGCAGGCGGGATTGATAGCTGCGGCACTTGATATTCTACCCGATGATTACCGTGAAGCCATCGTCCTTCAGCTCTATAATGGCCTGAGTTATCAGGAAATAGCCGAACTGACCGAAGTGCCGGTCTCTACCGTACGCAATCGCATTGTCCGGGCAAAAAAACGCCTTCGTGAGATTCTTCAGGCATCAGGAGACTACTATCGTTAATTAATTACAAACTGTTATGAATCTAAATACTCCTTCTTCGGAATTTCCCGAAATGATTGATTTATTTCTGGATGGCGAGCTTGGTTCGATCGAAACCGATGTGCTTTTCCACGCTTTGGCGGGCAATAGTGAATTGCAATATTCATTTCAGCAATCGGTGAGACTACTTCGGGCTAGTGTCGCCGACGCCGGCGCGGTCAGCGTTCCTCCGGCAAATATCACGGAGATTTTCGGCAAAGCGGGCTTGTCGCTTCCGAATGTATTACCCTTGGCGACCGCTCCGACGTTTATATCTAAAGTTACTCCACTTCTATTTACAGCCGGCATCTCTTCTATTCTCACATTACTACTTACTTTGATATTCATGGGTGATTCTTATCATGATGAACGGCAAATCAGAACCGCATCTGCTTCAAATTCAAGTCGATTACCAATTACTCCTTCAGCGTATTCAGATTCAACAATATTCACTGCCTTGACTACTGTGAATACTGACTCCCCATTAAAAAAATCACATAGTATAAATCGTCCTGCTACGAAAAACGTGGCGGATAATTCCGCGACAACTTTAACTATAGATAATTCTACGACTTCATCAACGGCTGAAGGAATGTATGCACAGGAAGAAACGAGCAGTATTTCTACCGAACTGTCAACTATTGCACCACGTAGAGAGAACTATGATTTTTCATCTCCGGCAAGCGTGTTGAATGAAATTATACCGCCTGAAGTACCCGAATATCATGAAGATTTGGGACTCGTACTGCAAGTTCGCGGATTAGGCGGAATCGGTGTGGGCACCGAAGCATCAATTGTACCCCGCAGCGGAAGCAATTCTTCGAATATCGGTATCGCAGGGTATTTCCGACTCAACGAACACGAAATGATTGGTATTGAGCTTGGTCAGGAGGAATTACCCGACTTACAGATCAGCGCTTCTGCTACCGGACGTTTCTCGTCAATGACGTTTGCGACAGCGGCCTATCGGTTTTCTCTGAAACCCTTTTCTGAAACGGGGAAACTCAAGCCCTATGGTCAGCTTGCGCTCGGAGGTTCGCAATTGGGAGCCCTCGGAAAAATCACCCTCGGCTGCGAATGGAAACCCGTCTCAATGATTGGCTTGCTTGCCGGGATGGAATGTTCGGCGCTGACCTATCGACACAACAATCAAATTCAACTCGCTAAAAAAGCAGGCTTATTCGCCGGAATTTCTCTTGGATTTTAATATTTTTTTTCATTTTGGAGGTGCACAATGGCACGATTTCTCAATCTACTCTCGTATAGCGGAATTTTTCTCTTTAGTCTTCTCCGGCTCTCAGCCACGGAAAGCGATTCTCCGGTCAAGGAGCGCTCTTGGAGCATTGTCGCGACAGGTGTGGCTAATATTCCTGTATCTGCTTCGATGCGAGGCACGCCGGCAGAATTTCGGGCGGAAATTGCAAAGGACTACACCAATACCAAATACCCTTTTGCCAGCCCCGAATATGCGATCGGCTGGTCGGCGAAGCTACTCTATGCGCTGCCATCGTCGGCTCACACGGATTTGTTTTTGGGGCTGAACGGAAATTTCATCGCCGCCAGTGAAAGCACTAGGCAAGACCGCGCATTTATGGCTGTCTGGGGTGTTAATTTCGGAGCGGAATATTCGCTATTGCCACGCTGGAATACATTGAATGTCTATGGCCGGGCAGGAGTTTCCGCACAGTTTATTACCGGCTTTACGAACTATTCGTATGGATTCGGCATGTTTCGTACTAATGTGCCGGTCGCCGGTCGCTTGGGCATAGAAGCCGAGCTGGGCGGACGCTGGTTAATTCCATCAACACCAATTGCATTGGAGCTTTCCGGAGGATATGTATATGCCAATCTCATCGGGAAATCCTACGAAAATCCAATGACCATTCCGAAAAATGATCTTTATGAACGACAGCTCAATGATGGTGCGAATCCCAATAATCCCGATGACAAAAGCCGGATTATCGATTTCGCGAGTATCCGACTAGGCGGGAGAATTTGGTTTTGACCCGAAAAGAAATCGTCGGGAGCTTTTATCTCACACACTCTATCACTCATACGCGGCAGTATATAATCCTTGGAAATAAGCGAACTATTTGGTAAGTTGGCAGTTACAAATCACGACTACACTGATTTTTTCTCTAAAGGATACACGTATGAGACCTCTTCTACGCCTTCTTGCCGCTTGCTTTTTGGGAGGAATACTTACCTTCCCGGCTCACGCGCAGCTCAATACCGATGCGTATTTTAAGTACTTGGAAGCACATAAAAACATGTCCGCGCAAGAACTTCTGCTCGAATACCCGGCAGGCGTTTTTGCCGCAACCGCGCCGACGGATCTTACGAATGCTGAATTTTTCAGCGCAATTGACGTGAAGTATAAATTCACACCGTATGAAAAGGAACTTGCTGCTAAACATGGCTTTATGGTAACCGAACGTCTCAGTTATCCCACCTACGCCACTGCCTTTGCCGATGCATACATCAAGGATTTACCGGTCTATATTTCCTCCGATGCTATTCTCCACGCATTCCACCGCTCGTATGATAATATGCTTGCTGATATAGAATCATTCATTCTTGAGCCGCAGCTCATCAGAGCGCTCCTTGCCATGAAAGAGACACTGAAGACTTCACCGATTCCCAAAGACCCACTTGCCCAACAGGCGCGGCTTGATGCTGATATATACCTGACTGTTGCGCTGCGCCTTGCCAGTCGCGATGATTATTATAATTCTGCTAAGATTCCGACGGATGCCACATTCCCGGAAAACTCCCCAACCATCGAGAAGCTGCTCACCCTTATTACTGCTGAGAAGCTTGCGCAATATCCTTTATTCGCAACGACTCCCCGCGATATTGATTTTAGCCAAATGAAACCTCGCGGACATTACTCCAATAAAAATTTGAAAGGATATTTCCGCGCCATGATGTGGCTCGGTCGAACGGAAATTTTCATCACCAAGCCGCACGGAGCTAATCCCGAACCGACAGATGAAGACATTAAGCGTCAATGTATGCTCGCGGTTACGCTTGCCAATCTTGCGCGGAATTCAGGCGCAGTGGAGAATTTTAATACTATCGATAAGCTTATTACAAAGTTCGTCGGGGTGCAGGATAATCTTTCTCTCGCTAAGCTTATCGATGTCAATTCTACCCTCACTATCACCTCGCCCGATCAGCTCCGTGATGACGCACTTCAAAAACAATTTCAGGATGAATCAATTAAGAATGGCGCTCAACAGCAGATACTTTCGCAACTGCTGTGGGCTGACCCTTTTACGCTCAATTCCATCAAGCCGGCAGCTGCGTTTATGCTTATGGGACAACGGTTTATCTTTGATTCGTATATCCTGGCCAATGTCGTTTTTGACAAAGTAAAGTCTCGCATGATGCCCTCGCCCCTTGATGCAATGTTCGTCCTCGGAAATGACGCCTCGATTCAGCTCCTCCAGCCCGAAATTGAAAAGTATGACTACGCCAAAAATCTTGCCGGACTGCGCTATCTCTCCAATTCACAGACCAAGGATTTCTGGGAAGAATCGCTCTATTCTACCTGGCTTTCGGGCATACGGTCGCTCAATCCTCCGAAAGACCGCAGCGGACTCCCGCGATACATGCAGACAGCAGCATGGTGGCAAAAAACGCTCAATACGCAACTTGGCTCCTGGGCTGAACTTCGCCATGATAATCTTCTCTATGCGAAGGAGTCATATTCGGGCGGTAGCGGATGTTTTTATCCCAAGGGCTATGTGGAGCCGACGCCGGAATTATATTCGACTATTGCACGCTGCAGCAAGTCGCTTAAAGCGGCGCTCGAGGGGAAAGTCTTCGATTCAGTCTATACTTTTGCATACCGCTCCCCGGATAACCTCCTCGATACCATGCGTGCTCGGCTCGATCATATTACCAATACCTGCACGACTCTTGCATCGATGGCGGAGAAGGAGTTACGTTCCGAACCATTTTCAACGGCCGAACAGCGTATCATCGAGAACTGGGTTCAGGAAAAAAACATTGGAATTTGCGTGGAAATAATCACGTATAATGGTGTCTATCCGCAATTACTCTATGGTGTGGATAAAGAAATGATGGCTTATGGCGACTTTGTCGTAGCCGACATACATACGCAGCCAACAGATGAAGCCGGAAATATCGTGGGGAAAGTCCTTCATGTCGGAACGGGAAGTGTCAATTCAGCACTGATAGTAGCTCAAGACCCTGCCGATGGATGTTCGACAGCATATATTGGTCCGGTCGGCAGCTATTATGAGCATATCACTGATAATTTCAAAAGACTTACTGACTCAGACTGGGGAAGATTCAGTTACCTCCATACCATGCCTGATCGCCCGACATGGGTCAATAGTTATCTCGCAAGTGACAGTGGCGTAGCAAATGGTGAAATGCAAACTCTCTTTTTAGGTGGAATTGCAGATCAGCCGATTCTCCACGCATCAGCCATCCACGCTACTCTTACTCCCAATCCTACAAGCAGTTCGGCAGTGCTTACTTTTGATGTTCCGACCGCTTTATCCGGCAAAAACGTCACGGCAACAATGTATTCCTCAGCCGGTGAATTTATCCGCGAACTTTCCTGCACTTCATCCGGCGGCGGGAAATATACTGCACAATGGGACGGCACTTCTTCCTCCGGCACGTCGGTCGCAAGCGGCGCATATCTTGTACGAATTACCATTGGCGAAACATCGGCCATCCTGCATTGCACCGTGACGCGGTAATGCCGAGCACCATAGTCGTTGAAAATTCTGAAGGGGTTCACTTGCTGAACCCCTTTATTTTTTAAATGGTTATAATTATTACATTCTTGATTTGTACAAATCTGGTAGTTAATTCCTATATTTGTATAAAAAACAGGAAACACTATGATACATCGAACAATAGAACAGCTTCTCGTGCAGTATAGCCGAGAGTTCAGAGCGCTCGCTGTCGTCGGCCCGAGGCAGAGTGGC
>JBPOHH010000332.1:0-1518 GCA_052035765.1 Bacteroidota bacterium | reverse complement strand
ATTGTACTCCGGATATTTCCTGTTCGGTTAATACTCCCTTAAAGCGCTTCTCGACACAAAAAAAGCCCGCGATACTTGCGGGCTTTTTTATGTCGTGAAGTCAGGAATCTTTGCCGTTTACTGCTTCACAAATTTACCGGTGAACACCGCACCGGATTTCGTGCTGACGTTGGCAAAATAAAGTCCGCTTGATAAGCCGGAAATATCCACTGTTTTTTCACTCGTTTCCAAAAGTACATTACCTAAGAAATCTACAATCTTCATCGTGCTCAAGGGTGCATCGATGGTGAGCGTTATGCTGCTCTGAGCAGGATTCGGAAAGAACATTCCATCGACGGTGCGGGTTGGAGTTTCCTCGACGCCGGTGGGAGAATTCGCGCGAAGGGCAATAGCATTAAAACAGTTTTGTGTGCTTCTCATCATATCAAAGGCAAATGCGCCTCCGGTAAATGATTTCGCAACAGAGGAGGTGATTTGTCCGGTACTTAAAGATACACCGACTATTTGATTCCCATTATTAAAAAAGTAGGTCCTAGAATTCGGATCAATAAACGCCCCACCGGTTAAATTCCCTCCCGCGCCTAGATTTTCCTGCGATAGAAAGGTCACTTCACCCGTTGTAGGATTGATTCTTGAAAGTCTAAATGTCGTGGAATCGGTAACGCTAATAGAATCCATAAAAAGACTATCATAGACAGTAGAAACATAATTTTGACGGGTCAGACCATAAATAGAGGTGTCAACGCAACTATAGGCAATATTCTCAAAAATTCCGTACGGAGGTAATTGAATAGGAACAGCGCTGTATTGGGCACCCGTGTAGAGGTCTATGCCAATCAACGTGTCAACGGCGGAGTAGTAATAAATCATTTGATAGGGGTCAATCGAGTTGCCGGCGAGAGTGTAAAGATTGCTAAAGGAAGAAGTGCCGATGATGGAGTATTGTCCGGTGGCAGGGTTGATGGATGCAAAGCGAATCTGCGTAGAATCAAGAACTTCAATCGAATCCATGACGGTGCTGTCATAATAGGTCGAATAAAAATTATTGGGTATCATACCATAGATTGTCGAATCACTTTGATTGAAGCGAATGTTCTGAAACGAAGCAGAGGGAAGTTCTCCGGTAATCGGAACATTATTGATAATACTCCCCGAGTTGATATCAAACGTCAGCAAATTAAACCCACTGCCGATGTAATATCTTTTCAAATAGGGGTCGATTGTTGCGCCATTAAGATTAATACCGGACTTATATTCTGCATCTCCTATGTTGGTCACCACGCCGGTTGTTGGATCGATGCTCCCGAGTCTGATCGTAGAAGAATCGAGCACATCCACATTGACCATGAGGGTGCTGTCAAACGCCGAAGAAAAGTAATTTTTACGGACGATACCTACATGTTGTGCAGAAGCAGTACCGACCACCATAAGGAGAGCGAGAAAGAAAATGTATTTTTTCATATATGTTGAAGAATAGTTGTGCAAAAAAACATAAACGGGCCGGCAAAACGCAGCTTA
>JBPOHH010000301.1:0-15774 GCA_052035765.1 Bacteroidota bacterium | reverse complement strand
ATTATTTTCATAAAATTACGTTCGCGTAACTCGCGGGCAACCGGACCAAATATCCGTGTGCCTCTTGGCTCACCTTGATTATTGAGAATGACGGCTGCATTTTCGTCAAAGCGAATATACGATCCATCTTTCCGTTGAATTTCTTTTTTGGTACGAACGACAACCGCTTTGCATACATCACCTTTTTTGACACCGGCATTGGGAAGCGCTGCTTTTACAGACACTACAATGATGTCTCCTACACCGGCATAGCGCCGTGCATGTCCACCAAGGACGCGAATACAGCGAACTCTTCTTGCACCGGAATTATCGGCTACGACGAGATTTGATTCTTCTTGTATCATTTTCTAACTCCTTGGGTCTTATTTTGCGCGTTCAACAATTTCAACTAATGTCCATCTTTTTTTGGCGCTAAGGGGTCTGCTTTCCATCACACGTACCACATCTCCGATGCTACAAGTGTTATCCTCATCATGCGCCATAACTTTTTTGGTCTGCTTGTAGTATTTTTTATAAAGCGGATGTACCACTTGACGTTCAATAGCCACAACAATAGACTTATTCATCTTATTACTTACAACTTTCCCCTGACGGATTTTTTTTCTACCAGGTACGTACGTTGCTACAGTTTGTTCGTTAGTCATTTCCATAATTATGCTCCTACAGTGGCTCGCTCGCCAAGAATGGTTTTCAAACGAGCAATATCTTTACGAAGTGTGCGGATATAAGCCGTGTCCTGTAATTGACTTAATGCTTTTTGAAAGCGATGTTTCACTAATGTTTCTTCTGCTTCACGAAGTGTGTTAATCAATTCTTCTGTTGTTAATTCTTTTAAGTCAACTGCTTTGCGTGCTTTCATTGAACATCCGCATCGATTCGTGTAACAAACTTTACTTTAATTGGCAGCTTATGTGATGCTAAGCGTATGGCCTCTTCAGCTGCTTCTTTGCTAACACCATCAATTTCAAACATCACACGACCCGGCTTAACTACTGCAACCCAAAATTCAGGACTACCTTTACCGGATCCCATCCGTGTTTCAGCCGGCTTCTTAGTCACCGGTTTGTCAGGAAAAATCCGTATCCATACTTTACCATCTCGTTTTAAGTAACGATTAATCGCAATACGGGCAGATTCAATTTGACGGTTTGTAATCCATGCAGGCTCTAAAGCTTTCATACCAAATGTACCAAAGGTCACTAATGAACCTCTGTATGCCTTGCCTTTCATTCTTCCACGCTGGGTTTTACGGTGTTTTACTCTTTTAGGTAATAACATATTTTATCTCGCTTATTCTATCGTTAAAAGAATTATTTTAATTCTTGATAGTCAATTCAACTATTAATCTTTAATTTGTTGTTTGCCAATCACTTCACCACGGCAGATCCATGTTTTTACACCAATTGCTCCATAAATAGTCTGCGCAGTTGCTGTACCGTAATCAATATCTGCTCTGAGTGTATGAAGTGGTACACGTCCTTCTTTGTACTGTTCGGTACGGCTCATATCAGCACCGCCTAGACGACCTGAGCACATTACACGAATTCCTTCTGCACCCATTCTGATAGCGAGACCGACTGATTGCTTCATCGCTTTTCTGAATGAAATACGCCCTTCTAATTGCTGGGCAATATTTTCTGCCACTAACTGTGCATCAATTTCAGGACGTTTAATTTCGTTAATCAGAATTTTTACATCTTTTTTTGTAAGCTTTTTCAATTCCTCCTCCAGCAAGGTAATATCCTTGCCAGAACGACCGATGATTACTCCCGGCCGTGAGGTTTGAATGGATATTCTCATTTGCTTCGCTGTGCGTTCAATTATGACACGCGCAACACCGGCTTTTTTAAGACGGCTTTTGACGTACTGACGTACGAGCAAATCTTCGGATAGCTTTTCTGCGATATTCTTTTCATCAAACCAGTTGGCTTCCCATTGTTTGATGATTCCTAAACGAAGTCCGATTGGATGTGTTTTCTGACCCAAAATTTCACTCCTTCAAATTGCTTATTAAGCAGATACAATAATTGTCAAATGATGAGAACGTTTTTTAATTCGATAAGCTCTACCCATTGGTGCAGGCGATATTCTTTTCATTGATGGACCTTGCCCAACAAATACTTCGCGTACTACAATAGATTCTGTGTTTACACCTGCTTCTTTATTTTCGAGATTCGAAATAGCAGACTTGAGAACTAATTCAGCATCGGTAGCTGCATGCTTTGGACAAAATTTCAAGATTGCCAATGCTTGTTGAGCCGATTTACCGCGAATTAAATCAATAACCAGCCGCATTTTGCGGGGCGATGTCTTTACAAATCTTCTGATTGCTCTTGCTTCCATGTTTTCACTACCTTTAAACGTTATTTTTTACCAGTTTTTTGGTCTTTGCGGTTGCCGGCGTGACCACGAAATGTTCTTGTTGGTGAGAATTCACCTAATTTATGACCTACCATATTTTCAGAAACATAGACCGGAATAAATTTATTACCGTTATGAACTGCAAAGGTATGTCCCACAAACTCAGGCGCAATCATCGAAGCGCGTGACCATGTTTTTACTACTTTTTTTGCGTTAGTTGCATTCAAAGCATTTACTTTTTCAAGCAACTTATAGCTGATAAAAGGACCTTTTTTAAGCGAACGTGCCATATTTTTTTTCTGTTACTTAGTTCTGCGACGAATAATCATATCGTTGGATTTTTTCTTTTTCTTACGTGTTTTCAAGCCCTTAGCAAGCTGACCCCACGGTGAGCGCGGATGCAAGCGACCACCACCCGATTTGGACTTACCTTCACCACCACCCATCGGGTGATCAATCGGATTCATAGCCATACCGCGAGTCTGAGGACGAATTCCCATCCATATTTTACGACCGGCTTTACCGTGTAAAATATTCATGTGATCAGAATTGCCGACTACACCAAGAGTAGCCATGCAATGCGCGCTAACCGAACGAATTTCACCTGAAGGAAGCTTTACTTGAGCGTATCCTTCAGACACGCTGACAAGTTGAGCCGAGGTACCTGCACTTCGAGCCATCTGTCCGCCCTTACCGGGCTTCAACTCAATGTTGTGAACAAACATACCTACCGGTACTCTTCCAATCGGCAATGCATTGCCATCTTGAAATTCTACATTCTTACCTGATATAACCGTTTGTCCTACTTTGATTTTATCCGGTGCTAAGATATATCTCTTTTCACCATCTTCATACTTAAGGAGTGCAATACGGCATGAACGGTTTGGGTCATATTCAATGCTTTCAACTATTGCCGGAATATCGAATTTATTACGTTTGAAATCTATAATTCTGTATTTCCGCTTGTGTCCACCACCACGATGCCGTGATGTAATCCGACCGGTATTATTCCGTCCGCCAGATTTCTTCAAAGTCACCGTTAACGATTTTTCCGGTGTACTTTTTGTTATTTCATCAAAAGTACTGACCGAGTAAAATCTCGTGCCCGGTGTGATTGGTTTTAATATCCGTAGTGCCATTTGTTTACAACTTCAAAAATGGAGTAATTATTCTTCAGCGCCTTCGCCGGTTACAACATCAATAGATTGCCCTTCTTTAAGGGTAATATATGCTTTCTTTTTTAAGTTCGTTTTACCTCGCATAATGCCTTTTTTTGTCATTCGAACTTTATTTTTTCCTTTAACTCTTACTGTGCGGACAGAATCTACATTCACACTAAACATTGACTCTATTGCATTTTTAATCTGTACTTTATTTGCCGAGGACTCAACCTCAAACACATACTGACGCAGATGAGTAATCTTCGTGGCTTTTTCAGTAATAATCGGGTTCTTAAGTACCGTAATCATAGCTATTTTCCTTTGATAATCTTAGTTTTGAAAAGTATTCACAATTTTCTCAACCGCACTCTTCGAAACTAATAACTTCTTGTGCTTAAGAATATCGTAGGTCGAAACTTTATCAGCAACGGATGTTGTAAACTTAGGAAGATTTCTTGATGACATCACCACGTTTTTCTCGCTTTCAGCTATTAAAAACAATGTTTTATCATTTTCAAGATGTAAAGATTTAACGACAGCCGCCATTTGCTTGGTTTTGATCTCGTTAAATGCTAAGTCCTCAACAACGATCAGATTATTCTCCTGTAATCGCAGTGAAAATGCTGATTTTCTTGCTAAGCGACGTACTTTTTTTGGTAAGTCTAATTTGTAGAGATGTGGTTTAGGACCATGAACTGTTCCACCACCAACCCATACCGGAGAGCGTGATGAACCAGCACGAGCCGTTCCTCGACCTTTTTGCTTCCATGGCTTTTTACCACCACCGGAAACTTCTGTCCGTGTTTTTGTTTTGTGAGTGCCCTGACGCTGATTCGACAGATAGACTCTCACGGCAAGGTGCATGGCATGTTCGTGCGGTTGAATTCCGAATACATCATCCGGTAATTCAATCTGTCCAGCATTTTGCCCATTTTGATTCAGTACATTTACAAGCATTGTTTTCTCGTTTAGTGCTTTACGATTTCAACTAATGAATTTATTGCTCCCGGAACATTACCTTTAACCAGCATAATGTTTGACTCGGGCATTATTTCTATTACTTCTAAATTTCTCACAGAAATTCTCTTGCCACCCATTCTACCGGCCATTCTCAATCCCTTAAACACCCGTGAAGGATAGGATGAAGATCCAATCGAACCAGGGGCGCGAGGGCGATCAGACTGTCCATGCGTCGTCATGCCTACACCACCGAAATGGTGACGCTTTACCACACCTTGAAAGCCTCTTCCTTTACCAGTTCCGCTGACATCAACTTTATCACCTTTTTGAAATCCTTCTACTGTCAACACTTCACCTACAGCGAGTGTCGTCGGAAGATGACGGAATTCTTTTAAATGACGAACCGGATCAAGACCAGCTTTTTCAAAATGACCACTCTGTGGCTTGTTGATTTTCCGTGCGGCAATTTCACCGTATCCGATTTGAACTGCGGTATAGCCATCGGTTTCTTTTGTTTTAACTTGGACAACAGGACACGGACCCGCTTCTATAACCGTTACCGGTATATGGTCACCTTTATCATTAAAAATACTGGTCATCCCAAGCTTTTTTCCGAGCAATGCACTCATTGTTTAATTCTCCACTGAGGTCGGTTTATACTTTTACTTCTACATCTACGCCAGCCGGTAATTCCAAACGCATTAAAGCGTCGATGGTTCGCTGTGTAGAACTAAATATATCTATAAGTCTTTTATGAACACGCGCTTCGAACTGTTCGCGGGATTTCTTATCTACGTGCGGAGAGCGCAATACCGTGTAAATTGTCTTTTGTGTTGGCAAAGGAATAGGACCGGATACCGATGCTCCTGTTTGTTTGACCGTACGTACAATTCTCTCGGCAGATTTATCAATTAAATTGTGGTCGTAAGACTTTAATTTAATTCGTATTTTTTGTGAAGCCACGAGTTTACCTTTATCAATTCAATAGTTATTGGATAGAAAAGGGGGAAGTTGTTGTTCCCCCTTTTTTCTCACAAAAGCAATGTATTATTCAATAATTTTTGTTACAACGCCTGCACCAACTGTTCTTCCACCTTCACGAATAGCAAAGCGAAGTCCTTCTTCCATAGCAACTGGTGTGATAAGTTCGATAACGAGGTTATCAAGGTTATCACCAGGCATCACCATTTCAACTCCGTCAGGAAGCGAAGCAATACCTGTCACATCTGTTGTTCTGAAGTAGAACTGAGGACGATATCCGTTAAAGAACGGAGTATGACGACCACCTTCTTCTTTGCTGAGAACATAAACCTGTGCGTTGAATTTGTGGTGCGGCTTGATAGAGCCAGTCTTTGCAAGCACCATACCACGCTCTAATTCTTCTTTGTCAACACCACGAAGGAGCAAACCAACGTTGTCACCGGCTCTACCTTCATCAAGAAGCTTACGGAACATTTCGATACCTGTTACCGTTGTTTTCTTTTGAAGTCCGAAACCAATAATTTCAACTTCTTCGTTCAGTTTTACAATACCACGCTCGATACGACCTGTACCAACTGTACCACGACCTGTGATAGAGAATACGTCTTCAATAGGCATCAAGAACGGTTTGTCAACTTCACGTTGAGGAGTTGGGATATAATCATCAACTGCGTTCATCAATTCCATGATACAGTCGAGACGTGAATCGTCTTTTGCTGCACTTGGATCGGAACCTGCATCCAATGCTTTCAAAGCAGATCCTTTAATAATCGGAATATCGTCACCAGGGAAATCATATTTGCTGAGTAATTCTCTTACTTCCAGCTCAACAAGTTCCAAAAGTTCAGGATCAGCAATATCGACTTTGTTTAAGAATACAACGATACGAGGAACACCAACTTGACGAGCAAGCAGAATGTGCTCACGTGTCTGTGGCATTGGTCCGTCTGTACCTGCTACCACCAAGATTGCTCCGTCCATTTGAGCAGCACCGGTGATCATGTTCTTCACATAGTCAGCGTGGCCCGGACAGTCAACGTGTGCATAGTGACGATTACCGGTCTCGTACTCCACGTGAGCCGTAGCAATCGTTATACCACGAGCGCGTTCTTCCGGCGCATTATCGATTGAATCAAATGTCCGCGCTTGTGCAAAGCCTGCTTTAGCAAGTGCCATCGTGATGGCAGCGGTCAATGTAGTTTTACCGTGATCAACGTGTCCAATTGTACCGACGTTAACGTGCGGCTTGGAACGATCAAATTTCTCTTTTGCCATGTTCTCACCTTAAGATGAAAATTATGAAATAAATAATTGTAAGTTTTAATTTTCTGATTTACGCCACCCAACCGGCGCTCATATACGAATTACTGCTGTTCAACAATGCCGGTTCATAATGAGAAAACGTCATTGTATAGACTCCCCGACCCTGACTCATCGAGCGTAACTGAGTTACGTAACCGAACATTTCCGACAACGGCACACTTGATTTTACGGTCTGCAGAATATTATCTTGTGTAATCCCTTCTATTTTCCCTCTTCTCGAACTCAAATCTGCTATTACATCTCCAATATACTGCTCAGGTGCTACCACTTCTACTTCAAACACCGGCTCCAATACCACCGGCTGCGCTTTCCGAAGTCCATCTTTTAACGCCATTGATGTAGCAATCTTAAATGCTAACTCGCTAGAATTTGCTTCATCGAATGACCCACCAACCAACGTTACCTTTACATCAATCATTCCATATCCCGCTATCGGACCTACCGACACACTCTCTTTTGCTGCTTGTTCGATTGCCGGAATGAATTGCTTGGGAATACTCTGAAGACTCGATACATTTTCAAATGCAAAGCCTTTTCCACGATCATTCGGCTCGATTTTTAGAATTACATGTCCAAACTGCCCCTTATTTCCTTGCTGACGTTCGAATTTCCCTTCTTGCTCCACCGCAGCTGTAATTGTTTCTCTATATGCTACCTGTGGCTTACCAACTCTTGCCGGAACGTTAAATTCACGCTTCAATCTGTCAACAATAATCTCTAAATGAAGCTCACCAACACCACTTATAATTGTCTGCCCACTTTCACTATCTGTGTAATACTTAAATGTCGGATCTTCTTCAGAAAGCTTGCTCAAAGCATCATTAAGCTTATCTTGGTCAGCTGTTGTCCGAGCTTCTATCGACTGATTAATTACCGGTTCAGCGAAGACAATCTTTTCAAATAACAGTGGATGACTTACTTCACAGAGTGTATCACCCGTCCTTGCAAACTTTAACCCGGGAATTGCGACAATATCACCGGTGAACGCCTCATCTATTTCTTCTCGCCTATTAGCGAACATTCTCAGTATCTTCGAAATCCGTTCTTTTTTCTGAACCGAAGGATTGTAAATCTGAGTTCCTACTTTCAACGACCCCGTATATATTCTCACAAATGTGAGCTTCCCTACAAATTGATCTGTTAAAATTTTAAACGCAAGTGACGAGAATTTTTCAGTATCTTCAATCTTTAAATGCACTTCACGGGAATTATCGTCTATTTCAAATCCAACCACTTCTTTTTTGTCGCTTGGCGATGGCAAATACCGCACTATAGAATCTAGTAAGAACTTTACACCTTTATTCTTGAAGGATGACCCGCAAAAGACCGGAACAATTTTTGAATCTATCGTTCCCTTTCTCAACACTTGCTCGAGCTTTTCAATTTCCGGCTCTATACCATTAAGATAGTCTTCAAGCAAATCGTCATCCAACTCAGCCACCGACTCGACTAACACACTCCGCATTTCCCGTACTTTTTCCACCATTTCTAGCGGTACTTCTATTTCTTCGTATCGAATGCCAAGTGACTCTTGATCAAATAGATATGCTTTATTCTCCAGCAAATCTACAACACCTCGAAAGTCATCCTCAATACCGATCGGCACCTGCAATATAATAGCATTCGCTCCCAACCTGTCTCGCATCGATTGAACTGCACGTTCAAAATTTGCGCCTACTCTGTCGAGTTTGTTGATGTAAGCAATCCGTGGCACTTTATACATATTTGCCTGATGCCACACTGTTTCTGACTGAGGTTGCACACCGGCAACTCCACAAAAAACAGCTACCGCTCCATCTAACACTCTTAATGATCTCTGAACTTCCGCCGTAAAATCCACATGTCCCGGCGTATCGATAATATTAATTTGGTGGTCTTTCCAGTAGCAAGTTGTTGCGGCCGAGGTGATTGTAATCCCTCTTTCTCGCTCTTGCTCCATGTAATCCATCACCGTTGTGCCGTCATCAACTTCGCCTATTTTATGAACTACTCCTGTCAAAAACAGGATTCGTTCCGTCGTCGTTGTCTTTCCGGCATCGATGTGCGCCATAATTCCGATATTCCGGACACTGCTTATGTTGCGCGACATGGTGTAAATACCCAAACTAAATTACATAAACTTCCAAATTACCGCCTGACACCCTACCGTATCACCATTTAAAGTGTGCAAATGCTTTGTTTGCATCAGCCATACGATGAATATCATCACGTTTTTTTACAGCATTTCCTTCACCGTTAGCCGCAGCGATAAACTCCGCCGCCAATCTAAATGCCATCGTTTTGTCGCGTCGATCAGAAGCATACTGCTTAATCCAACGCATCGCTAACGACACTCTACGTTCTTCACGAACTTCGGTCGGCACCTGATAGGTAGCTCCACCGATACGTCTCGAGCGAACCTCAATCGCGGGCGCCGCATTAGATAATGCTTTCCGGAAAATTTCAATCGGCTCTTGCTTCGTACGCTCAGCGACGATATCAAAGGCGTGATAGACAATTCCTTGCGCTATACTTTTTTTTCCGTCAAGCATCATCTTGCTTATAAATCTTGTTACCAAAACATCGCCGAAGCGCGGGTCAGGATGATGATGTCGTTTTTCTGCTCTTTTTTTTCTCATTGCTTTTGAAATGTACTATTCAGGCAAAATCAAGTATTTATCAATTATTTTTTCTTACCTTTTCCGGCAACCACTGGTGCTGCTCCCGGCTTTGGTCTCTTTGCGCCATATTTAGAACGGCCTTGTTTTCTGTCTTTTACACCCTGCGTATCTGCTGCACCTCTGATGATGTGATACCGCACACCGGGAAGATCCTTAACCCTGCCACCACGAATCATAACGATTGAGTGCTCTTGCAGGTTGTGTCCTTCACCGGGAATATACGCCGTCACTTCAATACCATTGGTCAAACGAACACGCGCTACTTTACGCAGAGCTGAATTCGGTTTCTTTGGTGTCGTTGTGTAAACGCGAGTACATACCCCACGACGCTGTGGACATTCGTCCAATGCAGGCGATTTACTTTTTACAACTACTTGATCGCGTCCTTTGCGGACTAATTGGCTAATTGTTGGCACTGTGATTTCCTCGTGTTCACCAAAAAAATTGCTTCGTGTTTTAGAGAGCTTGCAAAAATACGGCAAGTTCTGAAATTACGCAAATTATTTTTTGAATTGTTATCAATTTATTTATTATTTCTTGCCTTCAGCACGCTTTTGCTGGTAGTCTTTGACCATGTCGTCCTGTACTGATTTCGGCACAGGCGCATAGCGTAAAAACTCCATCGTAAACTCGCCTTTACCCTGCGTTACGCTACGGATATCGGTCGAATAGCCAAACATTTCACTAAGCGGAACTTCGGCTTCTACAACCACATACCCTGCATCCGTAGCAGTACCTACAATTACACCTCTGCGTTGATTGACCTGACCGATCATCACACCTTGGAACTCCTCCGGACCATTAACTTCAAGCTTCATTATCGGCTCAAGAATGATTGGTTTTGCTTTAGAATAAAACTCACGAATCGCAGTCATCGAAGCCACTTTGAATGCTAATTCCGAAGAGTCCACCGCGTGGAATTGTCCGTCATTTAATACGACGCGCACACCAACCACCGGCTGACCAATTAGCTGCCCCTCTTGTAACTGCTCTTTAAAGCCCTTGTCGCAGCCCGGAATGTATTCACGAGGGATTACACCGCCGACGATGTCATCAACGAACTCGTAGTTCTCCACTGCATCTGAAGGTAGTGGTTCCATGTATCCGGCAACACGTGCAAACTGCCCCGAACCGCCCGTTTGCTTCTTGTGGGTATAGTTAAATTCAGCCTGCTGGGTAATTGTTTCACGGAACGCCACTTTCGGTCGCCCTACGATTACTTCGCAATTAAATTCACGCTTAATACGCTCGATATAAATTTCCAAGTGAAGCTCGCCCATCCCTTTGATAATCGTCTCGCCGCTTTCTTCATCACGATACACACGGAGTGTCGGATCTTCTTTGGTAAATCTGTTGAGTGCTTTCGAAAAGTTTACCTGACCTGCTTTTTCTTTTGGAGTAATCGCAAGCTCAATCACCGGCTCAGGAACAAACATTGACGTCATCGTTACATTCACTGTACCATCGGTAAAAGTATCACCGCTGGCACAATCCACACCGAACATTGCCACGATATCGCCTGCCGATGTTTCTTCGATGTCATTCATTTCGTCAGAGTGCATCCGTACAAGACGGGGAACTTTTACTTTCTTTCCGGTGACATTGTTGAAAATCATATCGCCTTTTTTAACCGTTCCCTGATAAATTCTCATATACGTCAACTGACCGAAACGTCCATCCTCAAGCTTGAATGCCAAGCCGACAAATGGCAGGGATGGATCAGATTTTAATTCAATTTTGGCTTCTTGATTATTCTGATCAAGACCTTCGTTTTTAATATCAGTAGGGCATGGCAAGAAATCAAGCACACCGTCAAGTAAGCGCTGAACTCCTTTGTTTTTCTTCGCCGAACCTACAAATACCGGCGTGATTTTCAGCGACAATGTTTCTCTACGGATAGCAGGAATTAGCTCTGCTGCCGACACCGGCTCATCGCCTAAGAACTTTTCTGCAATACTGTCATCAAAATCAGCGACAGTTTCTACCAACGTGTGACGTCGTGTTTTTGCTTCTTCAAGTAATTCAGCAGGAATCTCTTCCTCACGGATAAATTCGCCATTGTCTCCATCATAGTAAATTGCCTTCATGTGAAGCAAGTCAATGATGCCTTCATTCTTGTCTTCCAAGCCGATTGGCATCGTTATCATCACAGGATTGTGACTTAACTTCTCACGCAACTGACCAATTACACGATCCGGATTAGATCCTGAGCGGTCAATCTTATTGATAAACGCCACCCGAGGAACGCTATAGCGTCGCATCTGACGATCAACGGTGATAGACTGACTTTGCACACCTGCTACAGCACACAACACAAGCACCGCTCCGTCTAATACACGCAGCGCACGCTCTACCTCGACCGTGAAATCCACGTGACCGGGAGTGTCGATGAGGTTGATTTGATATCCTTTCCAAGCACAATACGTAGCCGCAGATTGAATCGTAATCCCTTTTTCACGCTCGAGATCCATCGAATCCATCTTTGCTCCTACGCCGGACTTGCCGCGTACTTCTTCGATTTTATGAATTTTACCTGTATAGAATAAGATACGCTCGCTGAGAGTGGTTTTGCCGGAGTCAATGTGTGCCGAAATTCCGATGTTGCGAACCTTTGTAATGTCTGCCATGGCGGTTTTAACCCTATAACTTATGAATTGATACTATTTATTATCGTTTTGAATCGCTTAACGTGTCCGATTTTGACGGTCACAAAATTAAAGACTGCAAAAATAGGCAAAATCACTCAAACTGCAAAAAATTGAACGGTTTTTATCTGTAAATAATCTCGCATAACACTCACGAAAGCATAAAAAAAGCGAATCTGCTCTCACAGTTCGCTTTTTATCGCTCCCGAAAATCTGCTCTGCCGGTGTGCTTCCGACGTTTACCTGAATAAATACATTAATTTCAATTTCCACACTAAAAAAACCGCCTCATAGACAATACTCCGGCTCATTTTTGAGGTGCCACTCGTACGGTCGATAAATATAATCGGAATTTCCTTTATCTTCGCTCCTGCCTTCCATAAGCGATAATTCATCTCGATCTGAAAGGCGTATCCATTTGAGTGAATCTCCTTAAAGTCTATTTTACGAAGCGCTTCCGCTCTGAATCCTTTAAACCCGCCGGTCGCATCCTTGATCGACATGCCGGTAATAATCCGCGTATAAAGATTCGCTCCATAGCTGAGTATAAGGCGCCTCATCGGCCAATTGACTACATTGACGCCATTCGAATACCGCGAACCGATGACCACATCATTCGTTCGCAATTCTTCGAGAAAGCGTGGTATATCGTCCGGATTATGCGAAAAATCGGCATCCATCTCCATGATTATCTCATATCCCCAGCCTAAAGCAAGCGTAAACCCCTCGCAGTATGCCGTCCCAAGTCCCAATTTCCCCGCACGCCTGAGCAAGCGAATGCGCTCGTCGGTCTTCATCATTGCCTCGACAAGTGCCGAAGTACCGTCGGGCGAATTATCATCGACAATAAGCACGTGAATTTCCGGCGCTGATTTGAGCACAGCGGAAATTATCTTCTCGATGTTGCTACTCTCGTTATAGGTTGGAATTACTACTATTGCTTTCACGCTATTGCACTTGTACTGTTTAATAAAATTACATTTAGGTCTGACCGTGACCGGTGATTACACAATACACCGTTCGCACAAGAATCTCAATATCAAGCTTGAGTGACATATTCTCAATATAATAAAAATCATCCCGGAGCCGGCCCTCTATCTCCTCGACCGACTCGGTATGCTGTTTATACTTGACCTGCCACCATCCGGTAATCCCGGGACGCACTTTTAACCGGCGAGGGTAATACGGCAATATTGCAGAGTATTTCTCAACAAAAAACGGCTGCTCAGGTCGTGGGCCAACTAAACTCATCTCCCCTTTAAGCACGTTGAGAAACTGCGGCACTTCATCCAAATGTGACTTGCGAAGGAAGCGCCCGAACTTCGTCACCCGCTTGTCTCCCGGCAATGTCCACTGCGCCTTGCCTTTGTCTGCATTCTGAATCATCGAGCGAAATTTGTACATTTTAAAAAGTTCGCCGTTCTTCCCTACCCTTACCTGATTAAAAAATACTCCTCCACTGCTATCAAGCTTGATTGCAATTGCCGTAGCGAGCCACAATGGAGAGCCAAAGGCAATAACAACCGAACTGACAACTATATCTATCATACGCTTAATCGCTTCCTCCCACGGCTTGAGCAGTTGCGGGCTAATCTCGATGAGCGGAGCACCATAGATCGGCAATGTCCGCGCCTGACCACTGAATACTTCATATAGGTCAGGAACAATTTTCACCCGAATATTATTATCATTGCAGAGCGTTGCAATACTGAGCAACGTCGTGTGCTCCGGTGAATTCATAGATATAAGCACCGTCTGAGGCCGCGTGGCACTGATAATATCACTCAATTTGTCCATCAATCCCAGCACAGGAATTGACCGCACTTCACTCGTGCCCTCCCACTCCGCCTGCTCACCCGCGTCGGTGAGAATTGCCCCGCGAATCGCATATCCCCAGGAGGGGTTTGTGGCAATTGAACTCCACAACTCCCGTAATTTCAATGCACTGCCCACAAGCACGACCGGAAGGGAAATCACACCCTTGCGCCGCAAATACCGCTGAATTATCCGCACAATCAGCCGCATTGCCGTCACCACCACAATGAGCGTCACCCAGTAAAAAACAATTTTAAGGCGAATATGAGGCAGATTCTGCGTGTCGATGAGTATCAAGAAAAACAAAAACACACAGCCGAGGAACGTGTATCGCAGGATGGTAAAGAATTCTTCAAACGGCGAGCGAACCAGCCAATTCTTGTACAGCCCGCCGAACCAAAATACAAGCAGCCAATAGCCCGACACCGCTGCCAGTATAGGCAGGAAAATATCGATTTCCCAAAAGACCGACTTGACCGATATATCAAAAAGTCCGGTCGAAAATGTAAGGACAAAGTACAGAAAAAAACTTCCGACAAAACCCAAAATATCACCAACTACCTGAAACACACTCGGTGACCACGAATACACATTCGTAGCCAGCCCGCTTCCTGAGCCACGCAATACGTCACCGGACGCTATCGAAAGTCCTGCAGTATGACCTCTACTCATTGTCGCAGCTTTCGCAGTAATGAATAATACCCGTATGTACACAAATACATATATTTTTTCAACCCCAGCTTCTTCCCGCCAACCGTGTATTCAGAGTATAATATAGCGTTTTTCTGAAGCATAAAATACTTCGACCGTGATATCGATGTGTCAGCAAGTCGATAAAAGACCAGCTTTTCTTTCATTACCGGACTCACTGCCACATGAAATTGATGGATCATGAGCCAGCAATGATAGTCTTCTATTGCTTTGTAGCGTATATCTTCAATAAAATCAACCTTATCCATCAGACTCTTGGTGAGCATCACACTCGAATTGCAGAGCGTGTTCTTCCGGATTAACCGCCGGTGCGTGATGGTCTCTTTCGTATGAACATCCGAGTACCGCTTCTCCGCCAGTGCGCTGAGATCGGCCGGATTCCTGAATTTTACAACATCAATCCCGCAGAATTCAGCATTATTCTCTTTCATGAAGCGCAGCTGCAGTTCTAATTTCTGCCGGTGCCACAAGTCATCAGCATCCAAAAATGCTATATACGCTCCCGATGCCACCGCACATCCCACATTCCGGGGTACCGCCGGCCGACCACTGTTTTCGTCTAATTCTATGAGACGAATACGTGCATCCTTCTCAAGATATCCGCGGATAATTGCCACCGAATCGTCGGTCGAACAGTCATCAATTACGATAAGCTCCCAATTGGCATACGTTTGCATTAGTACAGACTGGATTGTATCGCCAATTGTAGCAGATCCATTATAGCAAGGCACGATGATGGAAATTAAATCGGACATGAACGACTATCTGATAGTAGGAATGGACGTCAGCATGTGATGAAAGGCGGCTCACATTGAAATTTAACGACACACTTTCGCTTGATTTTTGTTCAAAAATACGAATTTAATACTTTTGAATCCGCCGGCACCCCAAATTTCCACCCAATCACAACGGCCGAAAGACCATATTATCAATAAGACGCGTCGTGCCAAGCCGCGCTGCAATCAGAAAGACAATGTCGTCATTCTGCATAAAAACATCAGGTTCGTCCAATGTATCCGCATGAGCCGGTGCCGCATAATCAATCCGAATTTCCGGCACCGTTTCCAAGGTATTCTTCATCATTTCAGCCAGTACTTCGCGCCTTCTTTCACCCTCAAGCGCAGCCGTCATCACCTGTCGCAATGCCGTGGAGAGAAT
>JBPOHH010000642.1:0-2070 GCA_052035765.1 Bacteroidota bacterium | reverse complement strand
ACTTCACAAAAGCACAACAGTGGCAGGACGAACTCCTCCAATTACGAACTATTCTTCTTGGCAACCAAGAGCTGACGGAAGAACTCAAATGGGGCGTGCCCTGCTATACGCTCGATGGTCGGAATGTGCTGCTGATCCATACATTTAAGACCTATTGCGCAATTCTGTTTTTTAAAGGAGCAATCTTGCCTGATAAAAATAAAGTACTCGTCGAACAAACCAAAAACGTGCAGGCATCACGCCATCTCCGCTTTACAAGTCTCGAACAAATCATCGAGATGATTCCCATCATACAAGCCACGATTCAGGAAGCAATTGACGTCGAAAAAGCAGGACTCAAAGTAGAACTCAAAAAAACAAAAGATTTCACTGTTCCGGATGAATTTCAAGAAAAATTAGACGACTTCCCCGCCCTCCGCGCCGCCTTTGAAGCGCTCACTCCCGGACGCCAACGTGGATATCTGCTTCATTTTAATTCTGCTAAACAGTCCAAAACTCGGGCAGCCCGCGTCGAGAAATGGATACCACATATTCTTGAGGGTAAGGGGTTGGAGGATTAATTTGTCGGTGAAGGAAGAGTTGATTGACCATCTTTTTGTAGTTTTGGGTGGTGTTGGATAGAACCATACCATATAAGATGTTATTTTTCTTAGCCGGACATTACTTGCATGAATCTATACGAACCTGTCACTGTAATTTCTAAGACCACTTATGCCATTAATTCATTGCTCAGATCAGGGAGGTAGTACACTAGAAGAGACTTATCAAGAGCTAACAACGGGTAAGGACAATGCTCATTTCACCATGATTGGGAAGTCTATGCTTTCACTTCTTGAATTGATAAATCAGACATTTACCGATACTACTCTCTACGGTCTAACCTCACACTACACCCTAAAAATCCTTAAAACAGACAGTTGGAAATGCGCAAATCGTGTTTCCATTGAGTGCAACGGAGATGATACATTTGAAATTCGTTATCCAATGCCCGAAAGACTGTCTCATTGGCTCGATGCGGAAATCAGCGGACAGGCAAATACAGTTGAACAAGCGCTGGATTATTTGATTATCGCGATGACCGAAAGTCAGGGCTGGGAGGATAATCAGGAACTCAATGCACTCTATACCAAGCTGCAAGCAAGACTGGCTCAAGCTTCTAAATTTAGTTTACGATTAGAATTCGAACACTTACCCCAAAACGATTCGGAGATTGGTAAAGAATTATGTACGATTCATATCGAATTGGAAGATGGGCGACAGTATGAACTAACTGCTTGGACAACTAGATTCTTACAAGCAGTGCTCAGTTCTGAAAACGATATACAAAGGAAAATGGATGTACGTTATCAAAAACGACCCGACTTGCTGATAGAAGAATTAACAATTAGTTCTATTACTCCTATAATTAGAGACTTCTTACGACAAGGTGATTTAGAAAAAGCTTTAAAGGCAAGTATTCATACTAAAATTATCGAAGGTATAATTAGAAGCAAGCTCTTACCATAAGTGATCTACTTATTTGTTACTCAAACATTCACGGGTTATTGCTTGCTCTGTATTTCAATGCAGAATCCTTTACAAACACGACATTCTTGATTAATCAAACAACACAACTAACCTTCTATTCCATCAATTACTTAAATCCTATGACAACCAACGACCTCAACAACAAGCACGCGCCCCTGCGCATCCTCGTCTTCTCGGCATCTTTACGAAGTGGTTCGCTTAATACTACGCTTGCGCGACTTGCGGCGCAGGTGATTGAACAGCGCGGCGGCATCGTCGATTTTGCCTCGATGAGTGAATTCGACTGTCCGTCGCTCAATCAGGATTTGGAAACGAATGATTTTCATCCTGCAGGCGCAATTGAGATGCGCAATCGTATCCTGAACACCGACGCATTTATCATCGCATCGCCCGAGTATAACGGTTCGATGCCCGGACTCCTGAAAAACTCTATCGACTGGGTTTCCCGCTTCCGTCCGCAGCCCTTCAACGAACGCCATGCCATGCTCATGTCGGCGTCGCCGTCGATGGGTGGCGGCAATCAAGCACTCTGGTCACTGAGAA
>JBPOHH010000834.1:0-4110 GCA_052035765.1 Bacteroidota bacterium | reverse complement strand
ATGCGCGCGCAGTATTCTCAAAAGAGGAGATACAAGCACGATATCGCCCATAGAACTGATACGGATGATACAGATAGAAAAAGGGGGAGTATGCATAGAAAGTACCGGCTATGAACCATTGAAGTGTAGAAATTCAACGGCAAACTTACGGAGAAGATGCCTACCGAACGAATCTTCGGAGGAGAGCGTAGGTAAATTTCCTGCTATCGCCAGAGGATTGGGTGGGGGGAATGGGTCGCCGGTGAACACCCGGTCAACGTTCAACGACCTAGGCCGAATGCAGGATGCCGTGCTGCATGCCGACCGATAGCAGTATGAACAGGTCATATATTTATGAGAAATACGAGGTATCGGCAATCGCTTGATGGCGGCTTTAAGGATGGCTTTAAGGATGGCTTTAACATGACCAAAGTCATAGTTTGTAAGGAGTCGATTCTCTATTTTAGCATGTACGCAAAGTACTTTATTACAATAGTGATAGCGAAATTTTACAGGACAATGGGTCTAAGGTAATAGCATCCCGAGAGGTTAGCGCAGCGTACAGAAATAACGAAAAAAACAGAGGCAATTCAAGAGGAATACTGATGGTACATTACAGCCAAAATAAATCGTGGAGTGCATGGACAGCGCTTCTCATCGGTGGCATAATTACTGGAATCATAGCGGTGAATGTTCATAGCTCAGCCGAGCGTGCCGAACGCCGTGATGTGACTACTGCACAAGCCGATATACAGGGGAAAATTATGTCCCGGATGTCACTGCAGAAGCATTTACTGCAGAGCGGCGCAGGACTGCTGGAAGCATCGGATTCCGTGAGTCGGAAGGAATGGTTTTACTTTGCAGAATCGCAGGAAATTAACCTCAATTATCCGGATGTACTTGGAATAGGATATGCCCGGATTATTCCCGGACATTTGCTCGAAAACCATACATTAGAGGTTCGACGTGAAGGACTTGCATCCTACCACATATATCCCGAAGGATTTCGTGAACGGTATTCTTCCGTCATTTATCTTGAGCCGTATTCTGCAAGGAATCTGAGTATGTACGGATATGACATGCTCTCTGAACCTGTGCGCCGAGCTGCCATGGAGCGCGCCGGTGATTCGCATACTATAGCGCTTTCGGGCAAGGTGAAACTGGTGCAGGAGACCGACAAAGATCGTCAGACAGGAGTGCTGATGTATGCGCCGGTGTACAAGAAAGGAATGCCGAGGGGGACAGTCGCAGAACGCAGAGCGGCTCTCATCGGATGGGTCTACAGTCCTTACAGAATGAATACGTTGATGAAGGAAATTCTCAGAGATTGGAACAAGAATGAACGCGTGAATCTCAGGGTGAAGCTTTATGATGGACAAATGTCCGACGATGCTCTCCTCTATGACAGTTCGCCAAACACTATCGCCGAGAATACGCTCGAATCGTCGGTGATGCCGATGGATATTTTCGGCAGAAAATGGCTGCTGTCCTTCACGCAGCAAGGCACGAAAGCAGAGATGCCGCAGATGTGGAATGCCATTGTTTTCGGTAGTATTATCAGCATCCTGGTTTTTGCCCTGATACGCTCGTCCCTAAAAATGCGCAATCAGGCATTGCAGATTGCTCAAAAACTCACGCACGAACTTCAGGAAAGTGAACAGTCTCTGCAGAATGTCATCATCGGAACCAATGCCGGTACATGGGAATGGAATATTCAAACCGGTGAGGTAATATTTAATGAACGCTGGGCGGAAATCATCGGATATACCCTCGAAGAATTACAACCGATCAGCATTGATACCTGGGAGAAACATGTTCATCCGGATGATTTAGTTCGCACAGAAGAAATGCTGGAGAGACATTTTCGCGGTGAAATCGATTATTATTCCCTCGACTCGCGTATGAAACACAAAGACGGGCGGTGGGTGTGGATACTCGACCGCGGCAAAGTCACCGAGTGGGACGCAGGCGGTCATCCGATCCGCATGTCGGGCACGCATACAGATATTACCGAACGGAAAATTGCCGAGGAAAAACTCCGCGAAAGCGAAGAGCGGCTGCGGGTAATTCTCAACACGCTCACCGAAGGCGTCGCACTCAATGAAATGATATTCAACGATCAGGGCGAAATGATCGATTATCGCATTCTCGAAGTCAATAAAGCATTTTATACTATCGCAGACTTTCGAAAAGAAGATAATGTCATCGGAGAATTTGCCTCCAAGATTTATGGTATGAGTACGGAAGTAATGAAAGAATTCTGGCGCGACCATACTGATGTTACCGAAAATGTAATCCTCGAAATCGTAAGCCCAATCAGTCAGCGGATATCTTTAATTTCCACCTCACCCTTTAAAGATGGCCGTTTCGTAACGTCGTTCAGTGATATTACCGCCCGCCGGCAAGCACAAAAAAAGCTCGCCGATAGTGAAGCACGACTGCGGGCGATTATCCAGAGCGAACCCGAATGCATCAAAATAGTCGATGCCGACGGCAATCTGGAAGAAATGAATGCGGCAGGACTGGCATTGCTGCAAGTTGATTCGATTGAACAAATTCGCGGCTTGCATATCCGGCATGCCCTCGCGCCGGAATCATTGGATGCGTATATGGAACTGCATAAAAGAGTATTAGAAGGAGAATCTGCCCGCCTCGAATTTGAAATCATCGGACTCAAAGGCAAGAGAAGCTGGGTAGAAACTCATGCCGTGCCGATTACCGAGAATGGACAGATTAAGGAATTGTCGGTTACCCGTGATATTACCGAACGGAAAATGCAGGAACAGGCGCTCCGGGAGAGTGAACAAAAGCTCAAAGCAGCCGAAGCTATTGCGCAGATTGGTAATTTCGAAATTGAGATTGATAATCAGATCATGCATCTGTCGGAAGAATTACTGAAAATTCTCGGTGAAGCTCCCCGCACGACACCATTTTCTGCCCATGAAATTGCTCATTTTATTCATCCCGATGACCGTGAAGCAGTCATCGCAAGCGTGCGGCAAAGCATGATGAAAGGTGAAAACTTCACGAAGATTATCCGCATTCAACGGAAAAACGGAGAAGAACGGTATCTGCATAATGTGACAAACATTATTCTCGATGCAAGTCATAAGCCATTGAAATTGTTTGGTATTGCTCAGGATATTACCGATAGTAAACGCCAGGAAGATTCTCTCCGAGCGGCAGTATTGGAGAAAGAAATCCTCCTGAGGGAATTACATCACCGCGTTAAAAATAATCTCGCGTCGATTATCAGTTTGGTCGATTTACAGAAAAAATCAATGCGCGATAAAAGTCATCACTCAGGTCTCGATGAACTCGCGCTGCGGATAAAGTCGATGTCACTCGTCCACGAACATTTATATCACTCCGAGAAATTATCGCATATTAATTTTCAGGAGTATGCGACGACGCTCGCCTCATCGCTGAGAGCATCCTTCGCAATCGGTCGAAAAGTAAAATTTACGATACATTCGGAAGTCGCGGTAAGTCTTGATATCGCAATACCATGCGGGATGATTGTGAATGAATTGCTCACTAATTCTCTCAAATACGGATTCCCGCTTGGCACGTCGCGCAGTGATACCGAACCCGAAATACAAATCACCTTGCTCCGCACCGGTGATGACTTTGTCCTCCGCGTCGCTGATAATGGTGTCGGACTGGAGGAAAATTACGACTGGGAAAATGCCTCGACTCTCGGTCAGCGCCTTGTCAGAATGCTCGGTCAGCATCAGCTTGGTGCAGAAATACTTGTCGATTGTTCGCACGGAACAGCATTTGAATTCCGCTTTACATTCAAAGAAAAGATCAAGGAACTAACCCCATGAAAACAATTCTTGTGGTCGAAGATGATGGCATACTTGCAGCTCATCTCTCTGATAATTTAATAAGTTACGGTTATACTGTCTTGCCGCCTGCCTCGACCGGTCACAAGGCAATATCCATGGCTCTTACTCATAAGCCGGCGCTCGTGCTCATGGATATTGAGCTCGCCGATGATATTGACGGTATTGAGGCAGCGACACAAATATGGGAATCAGCTCATATTCCGGTGGTCTTTCTCACAAGTTATTCGCAGAATTTTCTCATCGAAAAAGCAAAATCTGCGCATCCGTTCGGGTATCTTGT
>JBPOHH010000390.1:0-3302 GCA_052035765.1 Bacteroidota bacterium | reverse complement strand
TAGCAGACCGACCTCGCGAGCTGCGACTCGACGCATGCGCTATGAAGAACGGTATTATTCGACTCTGTGCCGCCGCTGGTGAAGATGAGTTCGGCAGGATGAGCATGGATAAGTGATGCAATTTCCTCGCGGGCATCTTCGATTGCAACACGTGCGCGGCGACCGATGGAATAGACTGAAGAGGCATTACCGAAGTGTTCCCCAAGCCATGGAAGCATGGCATCGAGAACCTCTTCGTCGAGCTTTGTTGTTGCGCTATTATCTAAGTATATCATGGGGTTATTTTCTTTCTTCGATTTCCATCGATACGGGAGGTTCGAACGTCGAGGCAGGTAATTTTGGATTCTCTTCAATCGCTGCTACATGCATTTCGACGGTGAGTCCATTGACTTCTACTTCGCTTTTGAGGGGAATATTTTTCCAGACATAATATTTCCCTTTCATTTTCATGCGGGGCATATCCATGATCCACACATCGCAAACTCTTTCGAGGATCGTATCGGTACCGGATTTCGTGAGGCCGAGGTCGGTCATCATTTGTTCGTTGATTTTGCTGAAATCGATACCGGAGGTCTGACCGGTGGTAATGGGCTGTTTGGTGCCGGTATTTTTCTCAAGGTCGAGATTATAGATAAATCCGCCGGCGGTGATAACGCGGGAATTGATTGGCACGCCGGACATTTCACCGATGGTTTCGGTCATTTCTTTGTTGCCATAGTCATCGAAATAGAGGGTGGTGGTGGAGCGCGAACCTTTCGTTGCGCCTTCCATGACGATAATACCGGACTTGAGGAGGTATTTTCCGGCTGGAATGACCTTCTTGGTTTTGGACTTTTGTCGTGGATCTTTTGCAGAAATCGTTGGCAGGAGTGCAAGAGCGAAAAGGAGAATGAGGATATATTTCATACGAATCTCATGATAATTATTGAACAAATACCATTTATTCTACTAGAATGCTTTCCAGAGCTTGGCAGATTTTACACCGGGGATTTTCTTCCGCAGGATACGTTCGACTCCTGCACGAAGCGTAAAGTCTGACGCGCTGCAATTCGTGCATGCGCCGCTGAGCTCTACGATTACCACTCCGGATTCGACGGCTTTGAGGGTAATTCGTCCGCCATCGCGCTCGACATACTCGCGTACATCGGTATCGATGACGAGGCGTACCTCTTCGAAGAGCTGAGCGTCGGATATGACAGGGGCTTGAAAGGGAAGCATAGCTATTCCACGATTAAAACGTGTTACGATTGCAGAGTATAGGCAATAAAAAAGCCGCCTTGAAAGTTCAAGGCGGCTTTTGTATGAGTACAGCGTACGGGAATCGAACCCGTGCCGCCGCCGTGAAAGGGCGGTGTCCTAACCGCTAGACGAACGCTGCATCAAAAGAGAGCGCAAAAATACGAGGATTTACCGAACTGACAAAGATTTTTCCTGAAAAGTAGTGAATTTGATAAAAATAATACTGTCCGGATAATTTTTCAGGTGACTTGAAAAATGAAATTTCGCTGTGGTTGCCAACAGGCGGATGTTCTTGTAGCGTTTTTGCAACTGCTTGATAAATAAATCAAGTGCAGTCCGGCGGTCTGTCGTGTATATACGATGAAGGGTGGACAGTATGCTTGTAGAAGAGGGTATTCAGAAAAAAAAACAAAACGTGTCACCGAACTAAAATAGTTTGAAATTGGCTTGGCAAAGAGTGGAAACAGACAATGGAAAAGGTATCGAAAATGAACCGAATGAAGTTCATGCATTTCTGAATAATTCATGGCTGTTATTAGAGCTTTTCTTGGTATTTTGCAGTTCGAAAAAGCAACGCAGAGTATCATACTTCGTGAGCTGAGCAGCCCTATGATACAGCAGCCTTTTGCTGTAAGATGGAGAGGTACTCTTCGGAGGTACGAACAGCTTCATGGTATTGGGCAATTCTTTGATTACTTTTTCCGCTAATGGGTCGATAATGGGGCATGGTTTTCTGTGTGCTCGTGATGGAATATGTATTACTATTTAAAGGAAATAAATTATGGTAACTAATCTCAACTTCGTGCGGAATTTACGGGTCGGCAATAAACTCCTTCTCCTTGCGGTATGTTTTTTAGTACCGATTATCATTGTCGTTTATCAATTAGTTGAAGAAAAAAACGCCTCGATTACCGTCGCCGAAAATGAGGTCATCGGCATCACCTGCCTGAATCCCCTGCATCAACTCCAATCTTCTATTGCAACGTTCTCTATTATCATGCTCAAAGAAAGCGGGAGCAGTTCTTCCGAAGTCGAGTCTGCCAAGAAAGAAGTCGAGTCTGCTCTCCGTGAAGTGCTTCGAGTCAATCAGCCGTTTGCCGCCCAATTTGAGACCGACTCAGAGCTTGCTGCACTATCTCAACACTGGGATGTGTATTCTTCAGCGCCGACGACCGAGAATGCAAAACAGGTACATACTGCTTTGCGGGATGTCATCGGTAAAATAGGTGACAAATCAGGCTTGATACTGGTACCCGACCTTGACTCATATTATCTCGTCGATGTAATGCTGACGAATATGCCGCAAATTGTTGATTTGATGAATCAATTGACGGTGATAACCTATCAGGGAAGCAAGGACGGCACAATTGTTCATGAGGACAAAGAGAGAATTGATATGAATGCCGGCACACTGCATGAAAGTACCGTCGGGATTAAGCATAGCTTTTCAACGGCGCTCCTCAATGCGCAGGACAAATCCATGCCCGGACGAATAAAACCGTTGATTGACAAACTGATGGATAATCTTCAAAAGTTTGAAGAAATTACGCAAAAGAAAATCGTCGATGGCGATAAAGCATCAATTCTTGAGAATAGAAGCCTCCTGCCGGGGATTAGCACTTCGCTGCTGGAGTCAATTGACCGGCTTGACAAGGAGATGGGAGTCGAAGTGACCAATCTCCTCAATCAGCGAATGGAAAAGCTCACCAGTAATAAATATATCACGCTTGCTGTCGTATCGCTTATTATCCTGATGATGCTTTGGCTGGTAATGATGATATGGAAAAGTATCACTCATCCGGTGAAAGAATTAGAGCGTAGTGCTATCGCCGTGAGCAAGGGCGATCTGACGGTGCTTATCGAACGGAATTCCAACGATGAATTCGGAAATCTGGCAGATTTATTTAATGAAATGATCGCTCAGATACGTGCAGCACTCGACGATGCCCGTACCAAAACACTCCTCTCCGAAAATGCAGCTCGGGAGGCAAAAGAAGCCAATAAAAATATCAGTGAATTGGTGTATCACATTTCGGAAACAGTCGAGACGACGGCAACAGCTA
>JBPOHH010000550.1:0-5246 GCA_052035765.1 Bacteroidota bacterium | reverse complement strand
GTGTATTTCGTGTGCGTGCAATCGCCGACGGAAGTGGTCGTGCGAAGGATAGTGATTGCGAAATAGGGGAGTGGGAATGGTGAATACCGATGCGAATGTTTTAGACCATTGATTCATTCTATAATTTACTTCAAGTATGCGATTGTCTCTACTTTTCTTCTGTACTGCTTTGACGGTTTGTTGCTCGGTTTGCTATCTCCAGGCAGCGCCACAGCAGCCATTAGTGCATGTACCGAAAGTATTTATACAGAATAAAGGTCAATGGCAAAGCAATGTGCGGTATTTAGCAAAAACAGGTGGTATGAACGCTTGGGTGACATCGTCCGGGATTCGCTATGATTTTTATCGGGCGGCAACGATTCCAACGGTAGCACAAGCTTCGGCAAGTATCTCTCATAGTGGTGCCGTACCCACGCTCGAAGGCACAGTGGTGGATATGACATTTAAAAATAGCACGCAGCCGTTGGATGTGCCGAATTATCTTCAAAACACCTATTACAATTATTATGTAGGAGCCGATCCTACAAAATATGCAAGCCATGTGCCGTTGTTTGGAGAGCTTACAAGGCGCGGGATTTATCCGGGAATTGACCTTCGGCTGTATTTTGATGGCGGACTTCTGCGTTATGATGTGATTGTCGCCCCCGGTGCCATGACCGGGCGTATTGAGTTAGAATTCTCCGGCGCTGATTCATTGTCCATTAACTCGTTGGGAGAATTGGTGCTTCATACGTCTATCGGCGATATTATTCAGCAGAAATTATATGCTTATCAGCTTGTTCATGGCGTGCAACAACCGGTATCGTGTGCATTCAAAAAAATTGAAAAAGGTGTCTATGGATTTCACCTTGGGAACTACGATCATACCAAAGAACTGATTATCGATCCTGTGTTGTATTCGACATATCTCGGTGGACAGCAAACAGATGAAGGCAGAGATATCGGTATAGACCCGAATGGAGATATAGTGATAATGGGAGTAACTAATTCTTCAAGCGCAGAAGGATTCCCTGCTTTTAATGGTCCGTATCTCAATTTAAAGCAACCTACGGATGCATTTGTGACGAAATTTAAAGCAGATTTGAGCAGTATCATCTACAGCACTTATTACGGTTCGGACGCCGCCGGCAGCAATTCAGGAAAAGACATTGCATATTGCGGAGCTGTTGATAAGGTAACAGGAAATGTGACTTTTGCCGGTAGCACGAAGGGGGTCGTACCTGCCGTCGGAGGAGGAGACCATACCTATCATGGCAACGGCGATGCATTTATTGCCAAACTCAATGGTTCGGGGGCAGTTATGTACAGCCGAACTTTGGGTGGTACGAAAAGCGAAGAAGTCTTAGATTTGGTGATAGTCCCGAACACCGAAGAAGCTATTGTCGTCGGGCATACAACTTCCACCGACTTTCCAACTACACCGGGTACGATTCGACCGGCGATGCCGAAAATATTATCTTTGACACAGCCACCGGATACCATTACCATGGAAGATGGATTCGTGACAAAAATCGCCACGAGCGGCACGACGGTGTTTTCGTCCTTTATCGGTGCCGACTCCTCCAATGAAATTTGTACGGGTGTAGCACTTGATAGAAATAATGGTATTGTCATTGTCGGTACTACACTGAGTTATAATTTTACCAATCAAACTAATATCGATATTTTTCCCTTTAATGCATTCCTCTATGGCCGTGGCTACCGGAGTAATAATACGACGCCGTCAACTATTGATGGCTTCCTGGTGAAAATTAATGCAGCTGGCAATGTACTCGAAAGTGGAACCCTGATTGGTGGCAGCGGACATGACCGGTGTTTGGCAGTTGATGTCGATAAAAACGGCTTCGCCGCAATTTGCGGCTCGACGACTTCTTCAGATTTCGGTGCCACAACGTATGATTTTTCCCTCGGCGGTATGAAAGAAGGGTTCGTCATGAAAATTAATATCAATGGCGGACCGCCATTATTCTCAAGTTATTTAGGTGGAACGGGTTCCGGCGATGAAGAAGAAATGCGCAGCGTCAAATTCGATGACAAAGGTTCGATTGCCGTCTGCGGCGTCACCAATTCGACGGATTTTCCGGGTGCAGCCATTACGGATCTTCCCTATAAAGGCGGTACGTCGGAAGGCGTGGTAGTGCAACTAAAACCCGATGGTTCGGCAGCCGAATACCGGAGTTTTTTAGGGGGGAGTTCGCAAGATGAATGCAATGCCATAGCACTGAATTCTGTCGGAATCTATGTCACCGGAATTACCTATTCGCATGATTTTCCATTAGTAAATAAACCCAGCTACAGCAAGCAATTACTTGGATTCTACGATGCATTCGTGATGACGCTCAACTCGTGTACTGTTTTTCCGCAGGCCGCATCTGATACGACAGTCTGTGCATACAAGCAGCTTACGCTCAAAAACACAGCGACCGGTACCGGTACCATTCATTATATCTGGGAAGATGCCGTCACCGGCTCTTTGACCGATACCACGACCGGCGAATACACTTTTGTACCCACCGTTCCCACGAAGATTACCCTGACCGTGAAGGATGATAATTGTTCAAAATCAGTGACTTATCAGATTTCCACAATGCCGGTGCCGACTATCAGCAGCGTGTCCGAACGTAAAACCTGTATCGGTACTGTATTACCACTGACAGCCACAGCGGGTGATCCTAAAAACATCATCGCCTGGTATGACAGCCCGACAGCGACGACGCCAATCTGGACCGGTGCGACGTTTACCACACCTCCGCTGACGACCTCAACGACCTATTATGTCGAATCAACCGACACCACGACGGGCTGTAGCAGTGTGCGGACGCCCATCAAAATTGCTGTGTTGCCTGTTCCGCCGGAGCCCGTCACAGCTACACTTTCCCAATGTGGAGGGAGTACGGCGACCCTTACGGCTACCTTCCCGCCGGATGTGAATTTCCGCTGGTACGATGCACCAAAAGGTGGGAATCTGCTCTATGTCGGACGAACGTTTACCACGCCGACAATAATCAATTCCACCACAAGCTATTATATCGAAACTCTTGATACAGCAACTAATTGCACAAGCGCGAAGCGGACGGAGGCCAAGGTCATTGTCCTGCCCTCGCCGCAGCCGGTGATTACCGGTCAAAATGCTGCGTGCGTCAATTCATCAGGTCTCACGTACAGCGTTCAAGCTGGTTCGAACCGCACCTATACCTGGAGTATCAGTCCGAATGGGAGCATTAGCAATGGTAATGGTACCAATCAGGTAACCGTGAGTTGGAATGCTCTCGGAGTTGGAGTGCTGACGATTACAGAAAAAGACCAAACCTCCGGATGCAGTAAAGACACCACGTACGCAGTACGCATCAGTAATGAATTGCAATCGACCATTCTCATGAACGGCAGCCCGGCTCTATGCGAGGGCGACAGTATTATCCTCGATGCCGGAGCCGGATATACTAATTACAAATGGTCAACCGGCGAAACGTCCAAGACAATAACCGTCAAACAGCCCGGTTCGTTCAGCGTAGAAGTGGCCGATGCGGGAGGTTGTAAAGGCAAGTCGAATGTCGTCGATGTGACCGTCAGCCCGAAACCAAAACCAATCATCAGCGGACAAAATGCCGTCTGTATCAACAGCGCACCCGTCACTTATTCCGTACCGAATGTAGCAGGGAATACCTACAAATGGACGGTAACTTCCGAAGGCACAATTGCATCGGGCGACGGCACATCATCAATAACGGTAAATTGGCTAACAGCAGGTACTGCAACGATTAAGGTGACAGAAACAGGTGGGGTGTGCTCGAAAGACACAAGCTTTACGGTGGCAGTGAGCAGTTCGCTTTCACCGACAGTAACCGCGCTCAGCAAGACAACACTTTGCGACGGCGAGAGTGTGATATTAGACGCGGGGACATTTGCCAAATACACATGGTCAACAGGCGAAACGACGCAAACAATCACGGTCAAAATAGCGGGAACGTATACGGTCGATGTCGAAGACGCCGGCGGTTGTAAAGGGAAGTCACAGCCGATAACGGTGACAGTGAGCCCGCTCCCAACGCCGAGCATCACCGCAAACGGCAAACTCGATTTTTGTGAAGGAGACAGTGTGATATTAGACGCCGGACAATTCGCTCAATACAACTGGTCCACCGGCGCGACAACGCGAACAATTACCATAAAAACAGCAGGCGCATATAGTGTAACCGTAACGAATGCAGCAGGTTGTACGGGCAGCTCTTCTCAGGAGAATGTAACTGTCTATCCGCTTCCGGTAGCGTCAACGATCGCCCCACAAGGCGAAGATTCATTAATCGCCTTCGGCATACAACCCGGGAATACACTTCAATGGAAATTGAATGGTGTGTCGATAACAGGTGCCACAGGAACAAATCTCAAAGCCGAACAAGACGGTGATTATACGATTGAAACAACAAGCGCTAACGGTTGTGTAGTGACATCAGGAGTATTCAACTACACGAAGCCAAGCACAGCTGTTCTAACGGTGGCGATTTCTCCGAAAACCATCAGCGGTGCAGCCGGCGAAACGGTGAAAGTGCCACTAGTTATTACGTCTTCCAAGAATCTGACGCAGGCGACGGCATCATCGTTCAGCGCGGAACTTGCCGTGGAACCGACAGTATTAATCCCTGCCACCGGCAGCTCGACAATTGACAATCTGAATCGTCGGATTATTACGGTGAACGGCACACGGAAAGACGGTAATGACACGCTTGCGATCGTCGAACTTAAAGCAGGACTCGGCGCAGTGGAAATATCGCCTATCGTTCTCAAATCATTGACATTTACGAGCGGCAAAGCGCAGGTGACGACGGTAGATGGAGAATTCAAGCTAACGGGAATTTGTACCGATGGTGGCGTACGATTATTCAAGCCGGGCAATACACTTTTGACCGTAGCAACCGAACCTAATCCAACGAGTGATGTTTTGAATATCACGGTGACGGCGGCAGAAGTAGGCGAGCATAAGGTGTATATTACTAACGCCTTAGGCGCTAAGCAGTCGGAAGTATATACAGGAAGTATCATTGGCACGCAGGTGATAGCGGGTTCGGTACGGGAAATCCCTGCCGGTGTGTATTTCGTATGTGTGCAGTCGCCGACGGAAGTAGTCGTGCGAAGGATAGTGATTGCGAAATAGGGGAGTGGGATGGAGAATAGAGACACGATATATCGTTGCATCAAAATGTATCAATTCCATTCGATTCATCTATATAATTAACAGAAAATAAATCAAT
>JBPOHH010000497.1:0-10739 GCA_052035765.1 Bacteroidota bacterium | reverse complement strand
TTCGGATCGTAACAACCGCGTTCTCCGGAATCTGGAGTACATCAATTCTACCGGACGTCTCGCAGGAACGGGATATGTGTCGATTCTGCCGGTGGATCAAGGAATTGAACATTCCGCAGGCGCTAGTTTTGCGAAAAATCCGGCCTATTTTGACCCTGAAAACATCGTCAAGCTCGCGATCGAAGGCGGCTGTAATGCAGTTGCCTCGACCTTCGGCGTGCTTGGACTGACCGCCAGAAAATACGCGCATAAAATCCCCTATATCGTCAAAATCAACCACAACGAACTCCTCACCTACCCCAATAAAGCAGATCAAATTCTCTTCGGTACCGTAAAAGAGGCCTACGAAATGGGCGCTGCCGGTATCGGAGCGACGATTTATTACGGTTCGCAGGAAAGCGGACGCCAAATCGTGGAAATTGCCAATGCATTTTATCAGGCGCATGAGCTCGGAATGGCAACTATTCTTTGGTGCTATGTACGCAATAATGCGTTCAAGTCGGATAAAGATTATCATGTTTCGGCAGATCTTACGGGTCAAGCAAATCATCTCGGTGTGACGATCGAAGCAGACATTATCAAACAAAAACTCCCTGAAAACAATGGTGGTTATACCGCTCTCAACATGGGTAATTCGAGCTATGGTAAAATCGACAAACGCGTCTATACCGAGCTCACGACCGATCACCCGATCGACTTGTGCCGTTATCAGGTCGCGAATTGCTTCATGGGCAGAGTCGGACTGATTAATTCCGGTGGCGCGTCGGGTGATAATGATTTTGCCGAAGCCGTGACAACAGCCGTGGTCAATAAACGTGCCGGTGGTATGGGTCTTATTTCCGGACGCAAAGCATTCCAACGTCCGATGGCAGAAGGCGTGAAGCTCTTGAATGCTATTCAGGATGTGTATTTGTGTAATGACGTTACGATAGCGTAATCCTTTCCTTTTCAAATAGTTGAATTATTGTACAATGGGCAGGAAATTCATCCTGCCCATCTCTTTTTACTTTTATGCGTGAATTACTTCGACTTCTTCCATATTTCAAAAAATACCGTGTTCGTTTCATCCTCGGAATTGTCTTTGTCACGATTTCGAATTACTGTTCGACGGCTATCCCACCGGTCGTGGGCAGTATCATCGACGGACTCCGCCATTCGACAATCACGAGCGATATCATCACGAGTTCGATTCTCAAGATTCTCCTCTTGACTGCCGGAAGCGGCGCGTTCATGATGTTCACCCGTTACGCAATTATCAAAGGTTCGCGCCTGATTGAATATGATGTGCGTAATGACCTTCTCCGTGCAATCGAAAAACAAAACGTGGTCTTCTTTCATGAATACTCGACCGGTTCGCTCATGGCACACACGACCAATGATGTATCCGCTGTGCGGGAATTCATCGGACCTGCAATCATGTACACCGCCAACACACTCACGACCTTTATCTTCGCGATTTCGCTGATGATTCATCTCAATGCAAGTATTACGCTGGTAGGACTGATGCCGCTGCCAATCATGGCGTATGCGACGTATGCGATTGGACGGAAAGTCCACTTTGCGTTTAAGGATGTGCAGGAACAGTTCGGCGTGCTCACAACGCAGGTACAGGAGGCGCTCAGTGGCGTGCGTGTCGTGCGTGCATATTCCCGCGAAGACTATGAACGGAAAGATTTTAACGAATATTCGAAGAATTATTCAGCCAAGAACCTCCGTTTAGCAAAATTACAATCGCTCTCTATGCCGGCGATGATGATCCTCGTGGGTCTCTCGAATGTTCTTGTGCTTGGTTTTGGCGGCATGCAAGTCATGAACGGCAAGGCATCGCTCGGAGATTTATACAAGTTTTTCAATTACTTAAATCAACTTATCTGGCCGGTGGCTGCGATTGGCTGGGTGACGAATCTTGTGCAGCGGGCGTCAGCTTCGACGGCGCGTCTCGGTAAGATTATGGAATATCAGCCGGATATTCATGATACGACCGCGACTGATTATTCACTTGATTCGATTCAGGGTCGGGTGGAGTTTCGGAATGTGTCATTTCAGTATAAAAGCCGTGTAACTCCTGTACTTTCAAACATTACCCTCACCATTCCGAAAGGGAGTTCACTTGGTATAGTCGGCGCGACCGGCACCGGTAAATCCACCCTGGTCAATCTCCTGCCCCGCTTGCATGAGGCATCGGGCGGCGAGATTCTCATCGACGGACATTCCATCAAGAATATCCCGTTGCAGGTGCTGCGTTCATCGATTAGCATTGTGCAGCAGGAGCCGTTTTTGTTTTCTATGTCGATTGCAGATAATATTCGATTTGGCAAGCCGGAAGCGACGATGGAGGAAGTGATTGCAGCCGCAAAGCTTGCGGCATTGCATACAGATATCATGGGACTCAAGGAAGGGTATGAGACGCTGGTGGGTGAACGTGGTATTACCCTTTCCGGCGGACAGAAGCAGCGCACGGCAATTGCTCGGGCACTGTTACGCAAGCCGCAGCTTCTGATCTTCGACGACGCACTTTCGGCTGTCGATACAGCTACGGAAGATGTGATTCTCGGCAGCTTGCGGGAGATTATGCATGAGCAGACGACGATTCTTATTGCTCATCGCCTCTCGACAGTGAAGAATTGTGCTATGATTATCGTTCTCGATGAGGCGACAATAGCCGAACGTGGCACGCACGAAGAACTACTGGCGAAAAAAGGTATTTACGCTGAAATGTACGAACGCCAATTGCTCGAAGAAGAGATTGTACAGTATTAATCGTTCTCGACAAATCTGTTGATGTACTTCTCCTCCACTGTCGTATTTTGGTATCCTGTAGCTGTCTACACGGCAGCATTTATAGTACGACTACACACTACTCGAACGATTGAAGTCTAACTGCTTCTCATCTCATCACTTCCATTTGAAGAAGCCGGCGCTGAGTTGGGGTTTGCAAATCAATGAAATATGTACCTACGCCGATATCGCGCGCATCTACATGGAGTGTAATGAGACCTATCGGCATATCCTGCTGTAAGAGTGTCTTGACAATTCTACCTGACATATCAATAATTTGCACCAATGTCTTGCCTTTTTCAATAAGTCGTATCGTCAATTCTGATGTATTCCCGACAGGGTTGGGTGAAAGCGGACCGAGTTGAATATAATCATATACTACACCGGGTTTGCCGGTTCCTGTAGTATCTTTCCCAGTGCCGGAGGTATCTCTCTTTGACGGAAGAAAGCGGAATGTACCTTTTTCGGTGGTCAACGTTACTTTGCCTCCTACCGAGTAGACATCCCGCAGCTGTACTTCGCTGAGTGAGTCGGTATTTGGAAGTACCTGAAATGAATAGATAATCTGTGTATCTTTGGTAAGAATAGGAAAACTGAATGCGAAGGAATTCACTCCATTTTGAGCTGTTACTACAGAATTTACCCCCACAGGACTCAACGCCGCAGCATTGCATTCAAGTATCCCTCTGAATTCACGTGCTTTGGACGCAAAGAGATTTTTGGACGCAATCATCCGAATCGGAATAGATATCGTATCACCCGCTTTACCGCTCACACTGCCAACGAGTAGTGTAGCCGTAGCAGGATTTGAATTTCCTGCTCCTTCGACACCGTTACCAATCAGTGTCATTGTAATTGCATCGCCCCCGCCTTGTGGTGTCATCACAAGTTCTGCATATTTATTACCCGTACTTTTAGGTGCAAAACGAATATCAAGCAAGAGCTTTTCCTGAGGTTGTAACGTGAGAACGCCATTATTGAGCACTTTGAAATTATCGGGATTCGTGCCGCGTATTTCTATTGAAGATAAGGTAATTACGTTCGACGATTTATTCAATACCATCACTACTGCCATGGAATCTCTCTGCTCGCCGGTCGTTACTTTGCCCATATTGATGGAATAATTCATTGCAAGAAGAGGAGAATTCGGCACTCCCTCACCAAACAATTGCATTGCAACCGGCGATCGTTTTCCGTGAAAATCGAAGGTCAATCCTCCGCCTGTTCTGCCAAGATTCTTTGGTGAAAAGCGCACATCAATCGAAACGCTTTGACCGGGATTCAGTGTGTGGTTTGTTTTTTGATCAATCAATGAGTACGCATCATTGTTGGGTCCATTCTCGGCGATGCTCATTTGAACAGGTGAAGAGCTATGATTTATAATCACATAGCCATTTTTTACATCTTTATCCGTACCTACATCCACTTTACCGAATCCAATCGGAACACCTTGTATTTCAACAGAGTCGATGATTCCGACCCCGGTTATTGTTCTGGTAATAATTTCAGCTTGAGTATAGATGATAATCCGCGCAGATTTAAGTCCTGCAGATGTCGGATGAAACAGAAACTCGCCAAAACGATGTTCACCCACTTTAATCTCGATAGGATAGTGTTGATTGACCAATGTAAATTCCGATACATCTGTAGTATAATCAAGTGCGATAGAATCCACCCGATAAGGATAGGTGCCTGTATTCCGTAAAAACTCAGCAATGACCGTATCTTTGCTCGATCCGACCGAGAGCTGTCCCATATCGATATCAAGAACGAGTGGAGTCGGCGCAACAATCGAAAAAACGGTATCTGACATATCTGTCTGAAACGGTATAAACGCAGGATTTACATTCCATAGTACTGCATTAAAGTCGCATCCGGAAGTGGCTAGTCGTTTACCGTTCGGACTCCATGACAAATGCGTGAGATATCCATTTTGCCGAACAAGCTTCTCCTGTGTTCCCGTATAAGCATCCCATACTCTTGCTGTATTATCTCCGCTTGACGTGGCTAACTGTGTGCCGTTTGGATTCCATTCAACATGGGTGAGAATTCCCGTATGACCGACGAGCTCGAGGAGGCGACTTCCATTGATCGGGTCCCAGACACAACTTGTAAGGTCATCACTTGCAGATGCAAGATATGCTCCATCAGGACTCCATGCAACCTCCGTTACAAGCTGAGAATGTCCAATAAGCTTGGCTTGTATTTTTCCGGTTGAGGCTTCACTGACGGTAATAATCTTGTCCCCGCCGCCTGTAGCAATATATCTACCATCAGGGCTCCAGGCTGCATGCCGTACATTCTTCGTGTGACCGGATAACCGTAGTCTTTCCTGTGAAGTGATGGTACTCCAGATAATTGCTGTATTAAGATTTTCAGTACAGAGTACGATTTCTTTATCGTCCGGACTCCATTGAGCAGCGGTAATAATATCGACTCCCGATAAAAATGAATACCGGGAATATGTTTCGGCTTCATGATTCCAGAAAATAATCGAGCCGTCATTGCTGCAAATCAACAGTGTATTTCCTGCATGATTCCAGGTCAAATATGATGTTTTATCCACGTAGAGAAGCAATGCCTTGATTTTAGCACCGGTAGCTGCTTCCCATATAAAAATTGAATCTTCTGTGCCTGCAGTGACAATGTATTTTCCGTTCGGACTCCATTCACAATGGGTAATTGCCGAATACTTGGATGACAACGTATGAACCATAGAGCCATCCTGTGCATTCCAGATAATTGCATTTCCATCCATCCCTGCTGTCAGCACTTTTGTACCGTCCGGACTCCATAAAACTTTACGGATACAATCTGTGTGTCCTAGACAGCTAACGGTATCATTGGTAACTTCGGCGGGCTTTTCTAATGATTGTACTACGCGAACTCTATACTGAGATCCGGGATTCTTGGGAATTCTCCATGGATACTCCAGACCACTTGCATTTCGGGCTATAGGCTGCCAACTAGCTGCATTGTCACTACTTACTTCGAGGAGCACCTGATCGGTAGCCGGTATTCCGTTCCACCTGATTTTAGTGTCACCCCCAGCAACCAATACCTCTTCACCATTTGGATACGAGAGTTGTATGGTACTTTTCTGCGGAATCGAACGTTTGGCAGAGAATCGAGCGGCAGCATAATATTCTTGAGGACATATATCTGTATCAAACGTAAATTCCGACCAGTAATAACTACTGTCTCTTGGCGTATACCGCACGGTAAGTGTTTTACTTTCTCCTGCTTTCAGGGTAAACTGCTTGGGAAATATATCAAAGGAAGATTCGCTTGAGGTGATATTTTTCACTCTAAAATCACTCCCCTTTGCCGTTACCTGTAGTGTGGTATCATGCGGCTTCCCTACAGAGAGACCGGTAGAAAAGAGCATCTTTTGCGGTTGAAAATTCAGGGATGAAACTCGGGAAATCTCAAGGGTATAATTACTGCTTTGGGACACTCCATTCCATTCAAGCGTTGCAGTTTGTGTGTTCTCCGTACATACATGTTTCGATTGCCAGACGATTTCACATGCTTCTGCCATCTGACTGGTTTTGAGCATCGATAAGTACAGTGTCTGCGCTTCCTGAAAGGTCGTCACATTCTCAAAATATGCTCCACCTGTTTGGGCAGTAATTTGCCGAAGTGATGTGGGACACGGCAGCCCAAGGGTGATAGCAAATATGGTACATTCCTGTGACTTGGCTTCTTGGATAATTGCCTGTATATTCGGTTCAAAATTTGGCAAGCCGTCGGTAATATAGATTATTACTTTCTTATACTTAGCATTTTTGGATAGTTGCAGGGCACCTGCGAAAGGTTCTAACAAGCCTTTGTCGTAATTGGTTCCACCGGTGGGTTGTAGTGTCGCAAGGGTAGAGAGTAACGCTTGACGACTTTCCGTAAAATCAATATTGATGTAATTCAAATCATTAAAGGAACCTATCGCTGCTTCGCTGAGACCTTTGGGTAAGCCGTTAACCCAAGCAGTGGCAGCTGTTTTTGCGAGTTCTAAGCCGGTAAAGGTCGAATACACTGTCGACATGGACCCGGAAATATCGACCATAATGACCGACGAGAGCGCTTGCACATCGGGGTCAGGAGGGCATACGACCGATAAGATCGGCATCGATACTCCATTTTCCCGAATAGTGAGGTCTTGGTGAACCGGTTTCTGTGAAATTTGCGCAGCATCGAACGCATAGAATTTCCCTTTCAAGATTGGGAATTGACTTTTGTCAACGTCAAAAAATTTGAGAGTCTGGCTGTAGGTGTCAATCGAGGCTGCTGCGGAGAATATCACGAGGATAAAGAGTCGTAAAAAATGGTTCATAGTGTTAATAATCTTGTGTGTACATCAGTATTGTGAATTATCGTGTTCGTATTGTCAATGAGTCCAAGCCGCTTTGCCGCTTGTATTGCTTCCTTCCTCCCCGGCACCTGTAATTTGAAATAGATATTGGAAACATGATTCCTGATGGTTCCGGTTGCCAGACATAATCGACGGGCAATTGCTCTATTATCATTATCAAGTAGACGGAGAACTTTGCGTTCCATCGGCGTAATACCTAATGATTGCAGTTCTTTGGCAATAGTCTCCTGCAGTTTGGTCGTCGACGGACTCAGCCATGTCTCGTTTTCTCTCTGTACCACTGCATGTATTGCCGAAATAAATATTTCCCGATGGTCATTCAACAGCAGAAAAGCATCTGCTCCGGCTTGAATGATGTTGGCAGCTTGGGAATTGAATTCATTACCAATTGCCACAATTTTACTTTTTGCGCCTTCATTCTTGAGGGCAACCACCAGATCAACAGCAGAATCTACCGGTTGTGTATAGTGTAGTACAGCTACATCGGGATTCCATTTCAGCACCGCGTCGAATATCTCTCCCGGCCGTCCGGTCTCACCGATAACTGAAATATTTGATTCTTGCTCTAACCAATATTTTAATCCTGCGCGAGAGATGTCGTAGCTGTCAATCAGTACCACGCGAATAGGATATTGTTGGTGTGTATCCATAGTAATAAGATGGTGTTGTGAAAAAAACCACCGCAAAATACTATTGTTTTGTGAACTAGGAAAATGAAATATGCACTCAACAAAAAAAGCCGCATTCCATCGTAATGGAATGCGGCTTTTCTATCTCGTCATAGCAATTATTTAATCGCTAATAATTCTACTTCAAATACCAATACTTCGCCGGGCCCGATTGCGCCCGGTGCGCCTCTGTCACCATAAGCAAGGTCAGTCGGGATGAATAATTTCCATTTTGAGCCGACTTTCATGAGTTGTAATGCTTCTGTCCAACCTTTAATCACGCCGCCAACAGGAAATTCAGCCGGAGTACCGCGGTCGACGGAACTATCGAATTTTTTACCATCGAGCAAGGTACCGGTGTAATGTACCGACACTGTGGATTCGGCTTTCGGTATTGGACCGGTGCCTTCTGTAATTACTATATATTGCAAACCACTTGCAGTCGATTTCACGCCCGGCTTTGTTTTGTTTTCTGCAAGGAATGCTTCGCCTTTTTTACGTGCTTCGCTGCTTTGACTCTTTGCTTCAGCTTCTTGCTTTGCCATCATTTCTGTTTGAAATTGTTGCATAGTTTGGCTGATTTCTTCATCTGTCATCGATAGCTTTGCACCGGTAAACGCTGCCTTAAGAGCTTCTGCGAGAATTTTCATATCGATATCTATCTTCTGGTCTTTCATATTCTTACCGATTTGAACGCCGATACCGTAGCTGACCTTGTCTTTTTGTGTTTTCAACATTGTTGTTCCTTCTTTCGGTTTTTCTCCCGAACAAGCCTGCATTGCAATGAAGCACAGGCAAAATACAGCGATTGCGCTGAATTTCATAAATTTAACTCCTGTAAATTAATAATAGCAGATTTTCTGCTGTTTGATAAAATAAATCGATTTCTTGATAAACGAGAATTTCGGACTGCAAAAATCGGCAATTTTTCGAGATTTACCCCATAAAATTTGCAAGCTGCTCTTCAGTGAGTGCATTCTGCACCGCAATTTGGCGAAGTAGTTTCCAGGGATAAATACCCGTGTCATGTCCATCTTTCCATGTCGCCTGTACTCCGTAATTCCCTACCGGAACAAGCTTTTCGAGGTCGTTCATACCGGGAGCGAACATTTTCATACCGAAAGAGACCTGCTGTCCCATAATTTGCTCGCCTTTACACATCGCGCACGGACATTCATCACGCATTTTTTCGAGGAGAATGGATGTCGAAACCCCGTCTGACCAATCGATACGGAGTATAAAGGGGGAGGGTCTTGAAATTGTAGATGGTACAAGCATAGGTTTGTGTATTGATTGTGGATTATTAATACCGAATATTGGAAAGAATTGCCAAAAGTATAGCTAGCTCAGCAATCAGAGTGAGTGCGACTGTTACTGCAACCGTACCGGCGTCATTACTTTCGGGATACTCTCCATAAACTCTTACAACCGAAGACATTGGAATTGATACCGCTGAATCTCTGTCATTCAGTCCTACGATGCGCTGATCTATACTATCCTTTGTCCGACTCTGAATATACTGTCCGCCTTCCCAGTTAAAGTACAGCGTATCACCATTGGTAAGGAGCGCAGAAGTAATCTTGGTATCTTTTATTCGTGAGAAATCAATCCGTTTGATTTCTATATATTTTGTGGTGCTACAACCAATAAGAGACACCATCGCGAAGGCTAGAACAATCGTTCTAAGTGCATATAATTTCATAATAGTACCGTGAAAAATAACAGATAAACTAATGTGATATCATCAACCCCAGCAAAACGTATTCCGTGAGAAGAACCGTTAGTACCGTTAACACTGCCGTACGGCCCGAACTCGATTGTTCTTCCACTCCTCCCAGTTTTATTACATCTGAGACAGGAATTCTGACTTCCGCATTCTCTTTATCAACACCGATAATTACTTGCTCAAGCGTGTCTTTGGTGCGGCGTTCATAATATTTTCCACCATCAGAATTAAAATATATCTTATCGCCGTTTCGCAGCTGGACGACCTCTATTTTAACGGAAGCAATGCGTGAACAATCATTATTTTCCAAAACAACAGGTGTGAAACTCCGACAACCGTGAATGGTCATCATAAGTACTATACTGAGTACTACAGTAGGATACTTTTGCATAGAATAGTTGGATTATGGGTGTTTACTTCAATATCAGGAATTTTCCTGTTTTTATCACTCCGGTCTCGGTATCTTCTACTTGCACCATATACATTCCCGAGGCGAGCGGCTGATCGTGTTCGGTCAAGAGATCCCATGCATGCAAGCCACCACTGAACTGCGGCTTGGTCGAGCTTGTCGTGCCGGTCTGTGTAAACCATTGAATATCCTGACCTTCTTCGCTTCCTTGTGTGTGAACGAACGAATGTACCTTGTCTCCTGCCAGTGAAAATATCGTAATTTTCGCGCTTTTGGGTAAATTATAAAAATAGAGTTTTCTGCCGCGCTCGACATTAGACTTGGCATCCCAACCTGCTGATGTGTAGTAGGGATTGGGAAAAATACCAATCTGCTCGACAGTGTCGAGATTTGCAGGCGTCGAGCCGGGAATGAAGCGGATTTCATTAGCAAGGACGCTCGACTCCAACGATGGTAAACCGGAGAGAACATCGCCATCGCTGAAGGCAGTCACACTCACCGCATATTGCCAACCGGAGAGAATGTCGGGGTACTCGTACTTGTACGTATATCCCACCGTATCTCCCGCAAAATATGTGCGGGTTGGCGTGCCATTTTCATCGGTTATTCTGATCTTTTTGAATCCATTGTCAAAGCCAACTCTATCATTTTGCTTGTCATATGTAGCCGTGAGCTTGAGCTCGTTGGTGCCGCTGAGGTTATCGGCAGCATTCGATCTATAGATGGAATACCCTTCGAAATTCTTCCGTTTGGTGAGCAAATCCACCGAATTTTCAGCATTATCGGACC
>JBPOHH010000075.1:0-7624 GCA_052035765.1 Bacteroidota bacterium | reverse complement strand
TATATACTCCCGGTCCATCTATTATACCTCCGCTCGTGCTGCACGAGCTGGCGAAACAGCCACTGTATCATAAGAGTATAGAGTTCAAGCAGTTGCTTCATCGGGATCAGGGAGGCTTGCGTGCTGTCTTCAAGACAAACGAGGTCGTAATTCCCTTGGTGAGCTCAGGAACAGGAGCAGGGGAGGCAGCGATGATGTCATTGCATAAAGCAGGGGACACAGTTCTGGTATTAAATAACGGAAGATTCTCAGCCAGATGGTGCGCAATGCTCACTAAAATTGGAGTAAATGTTATAAATGCCGCTATTGCAGATAGTAAAACATTTACAAAAAATTATATACATCAATTAGACCTATCTAATATTTCAGCAATATGGATTACTCATTGTGAAACTTCAACCGGAGCCATAAATCCTCTCCATGAAGTGATAAAAGCATTGCAGGAAAAAACAGATGCCCTAATTTGTGTTGATGGTATTTCCAGTGTAGGAATACAGGAATGCAGGATGGATGAATGGGGGATTGACGTGCTCATATCTTGTTCGCAAAAGGGACTCATGACTCCACCCGGGCTCGGTTTTGTAGCTTTGAGTAAACGTGCCTGGAAAGTGGCAGAACATTCAACATCTGATACATATTATTTTGATTTACAAAAGGCGCGAGAGCATCTTGAGAAAAACACCATTATGTTCACACCTGCTGTTAACTTGTTGATGGGACTTGACATAGCATTAAATATGATCCAGACGGAAGGTCTCGGTGCTGTCTATAGCAGACATAAAGAAAATGCAGACCTTATGAGGCACGCTGTCATTGAAATGGGATTCGAGATATTTCCGGAGCAGCCATCGAACGCCTTAACGGTTGTAAAAACAACACATGCGAAGCATATCATCAATGATCTGAAACTAAAACATCGCTACATCATCGCCAATGGACAGGACCATCTTCAGGATGAAATTATTCGTATTGGGCACATGGGATATTACTATAAGCATACTATACAGGACTTTATCGTAGCGTTAAAAGATGTAGTATCAAACTATTAACATTGACAGCATACAAATTATCAGAATATGTGATTCTATGATAAAACTCGTACTTGCGACAAACAACAGCCACAAGGCACAGGAAATTAAAGCTATACTTGGCGAAGATACCTTTACCGTTTACTTACTGAAAGAAGTAACAAGTGTACCAATCGATGTTGAAGAATCGGGTGCAACGCTGGAAGAAAATGCATATATAAAAGCAATAGCAATCTTTGAGCATACATTGATGCCGGTGATTGCCGATGATACAGGGCTAGAAATTGAGGCCCTCGACGGCGGCGACGCACCGGGTGTTTTGTCGGCACGGTACGCCGGTGAACATGGAAATGATGCTGCCAATCGAAGTAAAGTTCTTCAAGAATTAGAATATTGCGAGCATCGTTCTGCCAGATTCCGCACGGTTCTGTGTTACCATGACGGTATCCGCACATTGTTTGCCGAAGGAATTTGTTCAGGTGTGATACTTCGGGCTGAGAAAGGTGATGGTGGATTCGGCTACGATAGTATTTTTCAGCCAAACGGGCATACTAAATCCTTTGCTGAAATGTCCGCCGGGGAAAAAAATGATATCAGCCATCGCCGTCAAGCGCTGAATGCTTTACGGGATATATTTGCAACATACGCAGCATGAAACGAACTACACATCAAGTATTACTAGAGCTTACGCACAATCAAGTACTTTCCCCAAAAACGGGTATGCTCTGTTTTGCAGCAGCTGCGGCATCCGTTAATAATCTCAAAGCCACCGAACACGCAGTACGCTATAGCTTGAATCATGAATTGGTACGAAGCGAAGAACTCTATGAAGCACTATTACAGACCTATCTCTTTGCAGGTTTTCCGGCTGCTCTTGAAAGTTTAAGTATTTTGTATAACTATGTGCAAAATAAACATAGTAACCCCATATCATCCCATCTCTATCCTGTCGATGAGTATCGCATGCGAGGGGAGTCGTTGTGTGCAGAAATTTACACTAATGTCTATGAGAAAATGCGGCGGAAACTGGGAAAGATATCTCCTGACTTGGATCAATGGATGATTATCGAAGGATATGGAAAAACATTATCAAGACCCGGGCTGGAGACAAAAGTAAGGGAACTCCTGTCAGCTACCTCTTTAGCAGCAATGGGGTGGGAGAATCAATGTTACTCACATGTCCGCGGTGCTCTCAATGTAGGTGCCACACAGGAAGAATGCCGTGCGTTACTCCCGATTATCCGGCATCTTTCTTCTGTGCGGCGCAGCAATATTGCTCAGCAGATTATCGATAATGTATTGGAGACCCTATCATGATATCTTTCAGGACTTGTGGAGTACTAACGATTGTTTTGCTGTGTGTTTCGTTGGAAGTAACGGTGGCACAGCAACACCAGAAAGCCGATCAGGATTCGCTCAAAGTAAGGCCTAATCAACAGCTTAATGGTAAAGCAGGGACGGATACCGTTAAGTCTGAACGCCGTCAGGTGCGTTTTTCTCCTGTTCGTGAATTGCAGGCTGATATCGACGGTCTGGTATCGGCACCCGAGCTGTCGAATGCCAATATAGGTATATCGGTCGTCGCTATCGAAAGCGGGGAATACTTCTATCGTAAGAATGATACGAAGAATTACATTCCTGCTTCTACTCTAAAAACATTAACGACAGCCGCCGCTCTGGAATATCTCGGTAAAGATTTCCGGTATTCCACTAAAATCTATCTCGATGGTGAAGCTCCCAAAGATGGTGAATTTGTTGGCAATATGATCATTCGGGCTTCAGGTGATCCAACAATGTCTACCTTTTTCTATACCGATCCGATCGATGTCTTAGAAGTCATCGCACTCAAGCTGGACTCGCTTGGTATTCGCTCGATACGAGGAAATATCATTGCCGATGACAGCTATTTTGACGATAATTATTACGCAAACGGCTGGGCATTAGACGATATAATGTATCCGTACTCCGCTCAGGTGAATGCATTGTCTTTCGGAGATAATAAAGTCGATGTTCGTGTTGTACCGGCACAAACGGCAGGAGAATTGTCAAAGATTACCATGCAGCCGGATAATTCGTATATACGGTTAATTAACAACACGTTAACAGTATCATCTGAAGTGCCTGAGCTCCTGACACCGTACCGTGAACCCCGCACGAACTCAATTGAAATTCGTGGTAAAATTCCACTGGATATGCGTGGGATTAGTCCATTGAGCGGTACCAAACTGTCGGTGACTATCGACAATCCGTCGCTCTTTTTTCTAAATTTATTCAAACAAACGCTTGAGAAACATGGGATCAAAGTCCGTGGCGCGCTTTTGGACTATGAAGATTGGAACATGAAGATATCCTATTCTCAATTACCGGTCATCGCAGAGCATACGTCGCCTCCACTCTCAGAAATAATTGCTGTCGTCAATAAATTCAGCCACAATTTATGTGCTGAGATGTTGCTCAAAACGATCGGCAAGGAAACGACCGGAATCGGTTCATTTGCAAAGGGGATAGAACAGGTCAAAAAATATGCTTCGCGTATCGGAATTCTGCCGGATAATGTATCTATTGTCGACGGGTCAGGACTTTCAAGACTGAATTTATTCTCACCTCAGAATCAGGTAGCACTCCTTTCATCCATATACCGGTCGGATAAGCGTGTAGATTTTATTGAGTCACTCGCTTTACCCGGAGCACAAGGCACTCTCCGCGGCCGTATGACTCAGTCCAGAGCAGAGAAAAATGTCTATGCAAAAACGGGCTCCATGAATAATGTCTCCACAATTTGCGGTTATGTAACTACCCGAGATAATGAACAATTAGCGTTTTCAATTATGGTAAACGGGTTTACGGTGCCTGAAAATATCGTTCATAATATGCAAGACCTTGTCTGTATGCGACTCTCGAGCTTTAGCAGAAAACAATGAAAAAACTCATCTTGAAAAAATCGGCTCCCGGATTACTTCTTTCATCGAAGAAGGAGTATAAGATACCGTATCATAACGAGTTAAATGACGAACAGTATAGAGCCGTGATGCATAATGACGGCGCAGCGCTTGTGATAGCAGGCGCTGGCACAGGCAAGACACGCACCCTTGTCTATCGGGTAGCGCGACTTGTCGAGGATGGCGTACCACCCGAACAAATTCTCCTGCTCACATTCACCAAAAAATCGTCTGCCGAAATGATCCGCCGGGCGTCGTTGCTTTTGGACGGAAGGTGCGACAAAATTTCAGGAGGAACATTCCATTCCTTTGCCCATCAGATACTTAGGAAGTTTGCTCCCTTGGTGGGACTTGACCGTAATTTTTCAATTCTCGATCAATCGGATGCCGAGGATACGATTAATCTGCTCCGTGCGCAGCTTGGTCTTGAGAAGTCTAAGCGTCGATTCCCACAAAAGCAAACCCTGATTGCAATGTACAGTGCATCAATTAATCGCTGTACGCCGATAGAAGAAATTATCGAAAAACAGTATAACAGGTTCGTGGAAGATACCGAACAGATTCAGAAAATAATTCAGAGCTACATACAGTACAAACGTCGTCATAACTTACTCGATTATGATGACTTACTCGTTTATTTGCTCTCACTTCTTAATGGAAAGGGAAGCGCCGAGATCCGCCGGAAATACCGGTATATTATGGTCGATGAATATCAGGATACGAATTCACTACAACATGAAATCGTCGTCGCACTTGCCGGTGAACGTGAGAATGTGATGGCAGTCGGAGATGATGCACAGAGCATTTATTCCTTCCGTGGGGCTAACTATCAGAATATCATGAAGTTCCCTGAGTCATTCACCAAATGTGCGATTATTACCATTTCCAAAAACTACCGTTCAACGACGCAAATCCTTGACGTCGCCAATGAAATCATCAAGAACGCTTCCGTGAAATACGAGAAAGAACTTTCCTCATCCGTTGTCGGGATCGAAGCACCGATTATCGTCAGCATGTCTGACGAACGTCAGCAGTCGGAATTCGTTGTGCAGCAGATATTGAGCGCTCGTGAAGACGGTATATCACTGAGCGAGATCGCCGTTCTTTTCCGATCGGGGTATATGTCTTTTGACCTCGAAATTGAGCTCAACCGAGCAAACATTCCATTCCGGAAATATGGCGGTATGAAATTCATGGAGTCCTCACATATCAAGGATTTACTCGCCTTTTTCAGGGTTATGCATAATAAACGTGATGTCGTGAGCTGGCATCGATTGCTCTTGCTATTGGATGGTGTTGGTCCCCGGACTTCATCACAGATAATTGAGGGTATCAGTGCCGGTAGGATTTCTATCGAAGACTATTCGGCAATTGAGGGATTCAGGGGGAATGAGGGGATACTCGATTTGTTCGGAACGATACGCATTGCTCTGAAAAATCAAGATGATATCGCGCAGAATGCAGCAAAATTTTCTTTCTTTTACCGTCCGATTCTCAAGAAAAAGTACGACGATTTTGCTAAGCGCTGGAAGGATGTTGAGATGTTTATTGCGATATGCGAACGCTATGACACGCTCTCAACTTTCTTATCGGACATGGCATTAGACGCGCCGGTAGAATCGACCGACGTCGATCCTGAGGAAAAGCAGGATGAATTTCTCACACTTTCGACGATACATTCGGCCAAGGGGCTGGAGTGGAATACGGTATTTGTGATATGGGCATTGGATGGACGTTTCCCATCGGCGAAAGCACTTAATTCTCTTGAAGATACAGAGGAAGAGCGGCGGCTGCTGTATGTAGCGGTGACTCGCGCAAAGGAAACATTATACATCACCTATCCTACGAATATCTATGATCGTGAGACCGGCTTTGTGCTTGGGTCGCCGTCACGCTTCCTGGATGCTATCAGCGAAGAAGTCGCCGACCGGTATGTTTTGGTTTCCCAAATAGAAGAATAAGCTTATTTTTGTGAAAGTCTGATATTTCGTTCATACATCTAATTTCATCGTGAATCAAAAGCCGAAATACTTCCCGAAGCTGAATATACTTTTCCTTACACCTCGCTTTCCGTATCCTTTGGTGGGTGGTGATCATGTCAAGTGTTATTATCTTGTAAAGCATCTTGCAGCACAGCATAATGTGACACTCGTTACCTTCAATCACGGCGGAGCTCCTTCGACCGAGCAAGTCAATGCTATGAAAGAGCTTGGAGTAAAGTTAATCGCGATTCCCCTCAATCCTGTCCGCGCTGCTATCGGTTGTATCCGCACGTTATTTACCGGTCTTCCTCTGGAAATTGCATTTTATCATCGTCCTGAATATACAGCTGCCGTCGAAAAGCTGTTCGGCGAAGTGACTTTTGATGTAGCATTCTGCTTTTTCATGCGTTCAGCCGAGTATGTGCGAAAAAAGCATCTGTCAAAAATTCTCGTTGCCGAGGATTGCCGGGTAATGTATCAAGAGCGGTCGTACTCAGTGAGTACATCGTTCAAGCAAAAACTCGTCCGCTGGTGGGAAGTACGTAAGCTACGAAGGTATGAACCGGATGTCGTCAATGACTTTGATCGTACGACACTTGTGACGCAGCAGGATATTTCTGCCATGCGACGTCAGAATCCTCATGCGCAATACCGATTACTCACGAATGGCGTTAATTTACAAAATTTTACACCGAATTTTTCTTCAAGTAGAACGATGTCGGTACTGTTTGCCGGGAAGCTGGATGTCTGGGCAAACGAACTTATGATTCAAAAAATTATTGAAGAAATTGCACCCCGAATTCATGCATTCTTACCGGAGGTGACCTTTGAGTTCGTTGGCGCGAATCCAACACCTCATCTTCATAACCTCGCAAAAAATTATCCACATCCCGACAAAATTCACATCCATGCCAATGTGCCTTCCATTGTCGACTATTACCATTCAGCAGGTGTTTTTCTCCATCCTCATACCGGCGGTTCAGGTATTCAGAATAAACTCTTAGAAGCGATGGCTTGCGGGTGTCCCGTGGTAACGACGTCTACCGGAATTCAGGGAATCCCGGTAGAAAATGAACGTGATGTACTCATCGGAGAACATGAAGACGAGCTCGCAGCACATGTTGTAAAATTATTAAAATCAAAAAGTTACGCAATTGAGCTTGCAACGAGTGCTCGCGCTCAGATCGAGAAACACCATTCCTGGGATGCAATCAATACAGCACTCGATGAAATTCTCGACGAAGTACTGGCAGGAGAGCGATGATGAAGCGCAAAGCGTTTTTCTTTGACCGTGATGGAATCGTGAATAAACGTATTCACTGTGGCTATGTGACGACTCCCGATGAGTTCGAATTCCTTCCTGAGTTTATCCCTCTCTTTCAACTCGTAAATCAGCGCGGTTACTTCACGGCAGTCATCACTAATCAACAGGGAATAGGGAAGGGATTAATGACGGAAAATGATTTAAGTAATGTGCATAACTACATGCAAATGAACTTGCTTAAACTAACTAATTTTTCCTTCGGCGCAATCTACTTTTGTGGCGAACTCCATGAAGCTGCGAGCGCTCGCCGAAAGCCGAATCCGGGTATGCTTCTTGAAGCAATAGATGATTATTCTCTTGACCCGGAAGTTTCATTTATGATTGGTGACTCAATATCGGATGTACAGGCAG
>JBPOHH010000621.1:0-3352 GCA_052035765.1 Bacteroidota bacterium | reverse complement strand
CCCTTTCCATTTCCGTTTGCGTTGTCAAATGTCGGAGGAGTACGAAGCAGACCGAGCATAATACCGGAAGTGTTGGACCCTTGTTGGATTCTAGCGCCGCCTGAATTCATGTAACTGAGCGAACCCGTCGCTTTGAGGTTGGAGGCAATTTTAGCGTCACCGGAAATCTTAACCGTCGTTCTGGTAAACTCATTATTCGGAATGACGCCATATTGCTTTAGATTGGAGAACGAAACATAATATGTACCTGCATCGCTTCCGCCGGACATGCTGAGCGAGTTGTTGTATGTCGTACCGGTGGTAAAGAAGTTGTCGAGGTTATCATAGGCTGATACCGGTATTTTTCCGGCCGGATTACTCGCTCCTACGATATTACCGTTTTTATCAAACCGATAGGTGCCTTGGTCCCATTTCAGAGTATCAATTCTTGCACCCCACGATAATGCCTGTCCTGTATTCGGTGCACGGTACTGTCCTCCGGTACCTTGTGAATACAATTTCTGCATTCCCGGCAGCTGACTAACCTGGTCGAAGCCCACTGAAGTATTGTAGGTAATATCAATCTTGTCGCCTAAGCCCGATGAGCCGCGCTTGGTCGTAATGACAATCGCTCCACCCGACGCACGTAAGCCATAAAGAGCTGTAGCGGAGGGTCCTTTTAAGACAGTCATCGACGCCACATCTTCAGGATTGATATCGATGGCTCTATTGGAGAAAGCAACGCCCGAGAGAAGGTTATTGACACCGTTATCCGGGTTACCGCTTGCCGTCTGAGAGTTGTCAATCGGAATACCGTCGATGACAAACAGCGGCGAATTGTCTCCCGTAATCGACGATGCACCACGGATGATGATATTCGACGATGCGCCTGCCACACCTGCCGAACTGTTAATCTGTACACCGGCTGCTTTCGCCGATAATGATTGTACTAAGTTCACTTCTCGCGACTGCGTAAGCTCACGACCGCCCACTTCCTGCACCGCATATCCCACCGCCTTTTTTTCCTTTTCCAGACCCACCGCCGTCACCACTACTTCGTTCAATTTCATCGCATCTTCTTCGAGTACAGCATTTATTTCATCGCTTTGGCCGATGGCTGCTTCTTTCGTTTTCATACCTATCATTTTAAAAACCAATGTCTTGGCATCTTTGGGCACCATGAGTTTATATTTCCCGTCTGCCTTGGCATACGTACCAACGGCGGTACCTTTGACCAGCACGGTAGCACCGGAAAGTGGTGTACCCTGCTTGCTCGTCACTTTTCCGGTTATCTGCCGGTTGTCCTGAGCCGATACATTGCCTACAAGAGCAAGCATCATCAATACACAAAAAGAAGTACAAAATGTTTTCATATCATCTGATAAATTGTGAGAGAAATTAATTTGAAATTTATAACTGCGCACGAATACAGGTACAGCATTGAAACAATGCCACAACTCTAGTACTCGTAATTAATTATGATTATAAGGCGGGATTCCCGAGTCGGTATTCGTAAGAAGATTCGGCTTTTTTATGAATACGTTCTCGACGGCTTTTTTACAGTAGGAATATATCCTTTTGTCAGGGGGGAGCTTTGACGACACTTAGCATGAATGAGTACACATCTTCCATACATCCTCCATTGTTTAATACAACAAAATACTACAACTACACGTGTGGGTTGTTTCTTTTTTCGGCTCTGTTGTCCGGCAGTATTTGCAGTAGTCTGACACTACAAAATCAAGGTGAGGCGATCGTATGGGGGGCGAGAAAGAATAGTACTGCAAACTCTGCCGATAGTTCTGGGGATACACCTGCGTTACAAGCGCAGACTATCGTTCTACGGCAATTAAAATTCCTCGTTACGGGATTTTAATGTGTGAAATTAAACAAAAATACAGTACAGTGCAAGTGATTTAATACGTAGGGTGGGTTTTCAGTCAGCGGAAGGCTAAAATATACCAGTAAATCACCGGTGAAACCATCAGAATACTGTCAAAACGGTCTAAAACGCCGCCATGTCCGGCAAGAATCTGCGAACTGTCTTTCACGCCCGCATCGCGCTTGAGCAGTGACTCGGCGAGGTCTCCTGCCTGACCAATCGTCCCGGCAATCGCGCCAAGCGCTACCGCGTGCATCACCGGCAATGACGGCAAAAGCCAGGCCGCAACCGCCACACACCCGCCAACGGCCGCAATCGCCCCGGCAATCGCGCCTTCCCAGGTTTTATTCGGACTCACACGTTCGAAGAGTTTATGCCGGCCAAAAGCCCGTCCAGCAAAATACGCCGCCGTATCGCAAAGCCATATCGCAATAAACACCGTGAGAATAAAATACCCGCCCATGTCGCCGGACATACCAAGTATCCCGGGCATCATGCGGATACCAAGCAAACATTGAAAAAACAGCGCCACATACGCCACACCACCCACCGTCGAGGCAATATTAAGCATCGCATTAGGCTTACCACGGAAGAGTTCGGTGAGAAGAGCCGTGACCGACAGCAGCGTCAGCGCGCCTGCTGCCATCGTATTCGAGGAGAGAATACCGACAAACATCTCGGATGAGAATTTAAAAAACAGAATCTGCATCAATGCGCCGGAGACAATTCCTAACACCACATTCGGAAACATCCCTTTTTGCTCGGCCATTCGGTAGAATTCCCAGAGCCCGATTGAGGAGGCAAGTACAATCAGCCCCAAAAAGGCAACGCCGCCATAGAGAATAATACCGACCAAAGCCGGAATCCCGACGAGCGCCACCAATATCCGTGATGTAAGATTACTCATAATTTATCGTAGAATAGAAATTCCCTAACTTTTAGCAAACCCTACCGGTTTGGTCACCACAATATCCATCGAAATATCGAGCGCCGGCGCTGAATGCGTAATCGCACCAATTGAAATAAAGTCAACACCCGTCTCGGCATACTCGCGCACATTCGCAAGATTAATTCCGCCCGATGCCTCGGTTTCGTAGCGTTTATCGACAAATTCCACGGCTTTTTTCATGCGCTCGGGTGTGAAATTATCAAACATTATCCTATGAATTCCACCGCACTCGACCGCCTCCCAGACATCCTCAAATGTCTGCGTTTCGACTTCGATTTTAATACGGTCATTCGGCATTTCCTCCCGACATTTTCGGATCGCCTTGCGGATCCCACCGGCAGCGGCAATATGATTATCCTTGATCATCACCATATCAAAAAGCCCTACCCGATGATTCTCCGCACCGCCGACCTTGGCAGCGTATTTATCGAGTATCCTCCATGCAGGTATAGTCTTACGTGTGTCGAGTATCCGCGCTCCCGTGCCCTCGACCGCCCGGACAAACTTACTCGCCATCGTGGCCACACCGCTCATCCGCTGCA
>JBPOHH010000758.1:0-1608 GCA_052035765.1 Bacteroidota bacterium | reverse complement strand
CATGCTTCACAAACTCCAGCAACAAACAGAAACAGCCCTCGCCCTCTCCTCCGAAGAACTCCAGCAAGGAAGTATCGAGGAATTACTCAGTGAATTTTTGGACGCCCTGAATCGGGGCGAAATCCGCGCTGCAGAACCGGATGAAGATGGAAACTGGCGGGTCAATGCTTGGGTAAAGCAGGGAATTTTACTCTGCTTCCGCGTGGGCAGAATGACAGATGTCTCTCGTGGCGGCTTCCCGTTTTTTGATAAACACACCATCGGTCTCCGCCCGGTTTCGCTCGACGATGGTATTCGTATCGTGCCCGGCGGCACTGCCATCCGCACCGGATGCTATGTGGCAAAAGGGGTAATTTGTATGCCGCCATCGTACATAAATATTGGTTCGTATATTGACGAAGGCACGATGGTGGACTCCCACGCCCTCGTCGGCACCTGCGCGCAAATCGGTAAACGAGTACACCTTAGCGCGGCAGCGCAGATCGGCGGCGTACTTGAGCCCGCGGGAGCGCGTCCGGTAATTATCGAAGATGACGTGATGGTCGGTGGCAACTGCGGCGTGTATGAAGGCGTGATTGTTCGTCGGCGGGCTGTGCTTGGTTCGGGTGTAATTCTCAATGCATCCACGGCAGTCTATGATATGGTGAATGAACAAATCCTACGTTCATCACCCAACTCTCCCCTCGAAATCCCTGAAAATGCAGTCGTCATACCGGGAGCCCGCACCGTAAATTCTGTCTTTGGCGCAGCGCACGGCATATCGGTAGCCACACCGCTGATTGTGAAATACCGTGATGAAAAGACCGATGCACGGACGGCGCTGGAAGATGCGCTGCGGTGATTTTCCGACGCGGTTTTAACGCAAGAGGCGCAAAGGGCGCAATTACGATAATAGCCCATGAGGTTTTTCTCATGGGCTATTGTTTTTTTTGGGAGCGCTTCGGGAATATTGGAACACAGAAACTGAGAGTAAATATCGTGCTTACTCTTTGATAAATTTAATAGTTTGGTTGTTTATTCTAAGGAAGTAGCTGCCGCTGTGGAGCATCGAAACATCGAGTTTTTCCTGATAAGCAGTTTCGAGTATTCTTTTTCCATCTACGGAAAACAGCTCCATTCTATCATTGTCTTTTGCTGTGAATTGATTCTTGATAAGTAAGACATTTTTTACAGGATTAGGGTATAATTCTATCGAATTCTGAAGCGATTCATTATCCGCTACACTTGCAGGTATTGGTGCCCACGAAATAAATCTAAAATCTATGACTGAATCGATTGTATTCCTAAATTTCACAAGAATAGATTCTACATTTTGATAATCAGCAAAGAACATTCTTATTGAAGGATTTAAATATTCTATAGAATCAGCAGAATTGTATTGATTGCCTTGAAAATAAATTAAACCTACGGAATCTTGCAACTCAAGAAATCTATTGAGAAGGCCTAAATGTGCTGAATCTATCTCAATGATACTTTTGGTTTCATTCGAATCTAAGATATGATCAAAAGGATAAAAATTTGGTGGGAACGCAAGTCTAAAATATTTTTTACCAAAAAACCGATTATAGGTTGGAGATTCAGGGCAGTCATCAATCATCAATGAGTCCT
>JBPOHH010000751.1:0-2109 GCA_052035765.1 Bacteroidota bacterium | reverse complement strand
AATAATAGCTATTGGATTGACAATAGTGATTGGAACAAAAAATGAAATTTACCTAAGCCAAGATGATGGAATGCATTGGAGAAATTTAAATTCAAAATATAGTATCACCGCTATTGAATTGATAGATACTGTATTGTTTATTGGTACAAAAGAAAATGGCATCTTCAAGAGCATAGATTACGGAGAAAATTGGGTGCCAATAAATAATGGGATACCTTATCAGTATTCAACATATTTTTCCGAAATTTCATTGATAAAACACTTTGGAGGTACACTACTTGCCGCAAATAACTATACTGGTCCGTTCTACATCAGTAAAAATGGTGGCTCAAGCTGGAATGAGATTCGTGTAGGACTCAAAGCCGGTGATACAGTAAAAATACCCGGTGCATTTTCTTTTTTAGAAAGTGATACAACCATTTTTGTTGGCTCATACAGCGGAGTGTTCCAAAGTGCTGATTCAGCATTAACTTGGCAACAGTTTAGTCAGAGTATAGAGGGCATGAAAGTCCAAAGTTTTGCTCGGCTCGGTTCATCACTATTTGCCGGAACAGCCGGTGCAGGTATCTATAAAAGCACAGATAATGGGCGTACTTGGAAACAAGTAAATACTGGTTTGCCTTCCGTGGAAGTAATAGCACTCTCCTCCGTTGGCGAAACTATATTTGCAGGTACTGCTACAGCAGGATTTTATAAAAGTGATGATAAAGGGGAGAATTGGAAAAATATAATAACCGGAATTTATAATACGGATCTCGACAGGTACATTTATAAATCTCCTTCGCTAACATCTAATGATTCAATACTATATTTAAGTTCTTTTTATGGCGGTAGGTTATCCAAAAGCTTCGACAAAGGAGAAACATGGACACACTACGACTCAATATTTAAGGAAAAATACATTATAGCTTTAGCAGCAGCCGGATCGAATGTATTTGTAGGTACTGATGCAAATGGTGTGTTCCGTTCATCTGATTATTGCAAAACATGGCATCGAGATACTACAGTTACACAATGGGAGACAATTCTATCTCTGGTAGTGAGCGATTCTACCCTTTTCATCGGTACAGATTACATTGGCTTAGCACAATATGAGATCAATACCGGAAAATCAAAAATCATCTTAAGGGGATCGAATGACGCACAGGAGATTAATATAGCAGTTAGCAAACAGCATGTTTTGGCTAGTCTTTGGAGCTCTGCAAATTACGGATATCATCTGAGTACTGACTTTGGGAATACATGGAAGCCGGCTAAAGAATTCCTCTTAGGACCCTTTGCAGTCAAAGATAACACGGTATTTGCGGCTAAATATCCTCACCTTATACTACAGAGTAACGATAATGGGGAAACCTTTTTTGAAATTGATTCATTAGAAGGTCGGAATATTTATGCGTTGTATGTTTTGGGATCTACATTGTATGCTGCAACGGATTCTGGCGTATGGAAACACGACGTGAGTTTTACGGGAGTTGAAGAAGCAACTTCGCCATCATCATCCCGCCTTACCTGCTACCCAACCCCTGCCGCAAACTCCATGACGATCGACAGAAGACATCTTGATTTCTTGAATACAATACCCGTTCACTATTCCATCTCCACCCTAACCGGTCAGAAAATTATGGGGTTTGAGAGGGAAGAGCTACAATTTGTCTTGCCACTCGAATCATTGGTAAATGGAGTGTATATCCTCACGGCATGGCAGGGAGCAGAACGGTCGGCTACGCTGTTTAGCGTGCTTCGTTGATATTTCTGGTGCTCTGACAATTTTTGTGGTACGGAGTGATGAATCCCATAAATCGTATAATGCCAAAGTCCCGTAGGGACGATAAATCGGTAGTAAACGAGATTAGGATATGCCCAAAGTCCCGTAGGGACGATATATCAATTCAATAACGTTCCGTCCCTACAGGACTTACTCGTGCATTCGTCCACATTTTCTACCGATATGTCATCGCTAACGCGATTGAGGAGGACGATAAGAGTCGCTAGCAATTCCACCACAATAATTGTCAAAGAACCTCATTTCTTTGTCAAGTCTATTCAGCGATTGCCAAACACTGGGTAGAGCGGCGTTCGGCTGTGTTTTCGGTAGTACGGTGAGGGATG
>JBPOHH010000842.1:0-1530 GCA_052035765.1 Bacteroidota bacterium | reverse complement strand
CAAAGCACTTACCCTCACACCCGGATTGCGGCTCGACCGCTTTGAAATCATTGGGCAGACCTACCTTTCGCCACGTTTTTCGGCAAGCTATGCGCTCGACTCACTAACGACTCTCCGTGGTGCGTGGGGCTTGTATTATCAGTCCCCGGGGTATGAAAAGCTCTTCGACCGGCAGGTATTTTTGGACTTGACGACGTCGGCGACTGAATCCTTACTTGCTGAAAAAGCAACACATTACATCGCCGGTATCGAACGTATGCTGAGTCCTGAATGGCAGCTCCGCGTCGAGGGATACTATAAAGATTTTGATGATTTAATTCTCCAGCAAAAGCTCCGCGGCACGAATTACCGCACCGAGCGCATAGACGGCAAAGACATTACCAAGCGCGAAGGATGGACAGCACCGATTGCCTTCGAGGGTGATTCATTAACGGCAACACCGGTCAATAATGCGACCGGCAATGCATACGGCGTGGAGGTTTTCCTACAGAAATTACAGGGTGTGGGTGATAGTCCATTTTATGGTTGGTTGTCGTATTCGTTTGGTTTTGCTAATCGTTACCGCGACGGCTTCACGATTCCGTTTAATTTTGACCGGCGTCACAATCTCAGTATCACCGGCGGATGGAAAGCCGCTTCATGGCTTGATGTGAGCTTTACATGGGCATTCGGCACGGGATTTCCGTGGACGAAGCCCGTCGGTATTAAGCCGCGTATTATCCAGCAAAAAGATACTCTTACGGGGAATAATGTTGCCAAAATCGACGAAGACTGGCGCGGCGTGGTCTTTATCATCGATCGTGGTGGTGATGAGAATCTCAATCAGGCGCGTCTTCCGGATTATCACCGGCTCGACCTTCGCGGCACGACGTATGCTGAATGGTTCGGCTGGGAATGGAGCTTTTATCTCGATATCATTAATGTCTATAACCGCAAGAATATCCTCGCCGAGAATTACCGTGTCAACCGCCAAACCCTCGAGATCGAGACCCGCCAAACGGCGATGCTACCGATTTTGCCGACGATTGGGATTAGTGTGAAGTTTTGAGAGAAAATACTGCCGGTTGTGTAAAACTGGAGGAGTCCTTCTCAGTTTTTTACTTTCCGCTGTTCTTCTTCAATGATCTGACGTAATTCTTCTTCGTTCGGAAGATTGACCATATATTTATTGACAAACACCTGCTGAGATAAACCTGCGGTACTATATTTTACTAAATTTTCGTTCTTGCCTGCACAGAGAATAATTCCAATCGGCGGGTTATCGCCTTCGTTGGTTTCATGTTCGCTGTAGTAATTAAGATACATATTCATCTGTCCCGCATCAGCATGGGTAAATTCACCTAATTTCAAATCTATCAACACATTGCAGCGCAATATTCTATGATAAAACACCAAATCAATATGGTAATGTGTGTTGTCGAATGTAATACGTTTTTGCCGTGCTTCAAAACAAAACCCTCTGCCCATTTCCAATAAAAAGTTGTGAAGATGATTGATAATCGCCTGTTCTAACTCCGTTTCGGAATACTC
>JBPOHH010000897.1:0-2278 GCA_052035765.1 Bacteroidota bacterium | reverse complement strand
CCGTACATAAATTTCAAGGATTCTACTCTCTGGACTATCGATGCGCTGCGCAATTCAATCATGGTCTATTCCCTCACAACAGGTGCGTTTATTCGATCTATTGGTCGTAGTGAAGCGCTCAATTCGTATTATGGGAAGTCACTTCCCGCGGAATTTCTCCAAGACTTTAAACGAAAAAAAACACCACTCTCGACACTAGAATACATTGCTCCACTTAGAGAAACAAATGGCTATGCTGCTCTCGTTCTGCTTGTGGAATCTGTCAAATTTGACACCATCTATAAAGCACGCGGGAATGACTCAACAGCTCAAATCCAAGCATATATTTCCAGTAGGAGAGTGCTCGATCTTCAGCCAAACGTCGATTCTGTTCCTCATATATTCACCCCTGTTGGTACTGATTTCACTACCATGTACTTTAAATACCGAGAACCGTTTTATTATACCAATATCAAGTATCGCAATCCTGATATTATTCATACCTATCCCGAGGATACAACCTATCTCTTTTACCTGACCACTTCGCCGAGCATGTCCGGCGGAAAGTTTTTTCTGCCGTCGAGTAAACTAGCGAACTACTTTACCTTCAAGCAGCCAATCAGATCTCCCGGCATCCTTGAGTATAATTCAACACAGGATATGTTTGTGTTTGCTAATCCGTGGAATTCTATCTATTGTTTATCTACCCCAAAAGAAGAAATTACCCCAATCAAACCAATCGGTGCTTTTAGTCATACATTTGTTAATTATAAGCCGACGCCCGCCCTGCTTGGAGGTACATCACCATCCGAGAATCTTACAAGCTTTATGAATGATATTCTATCCAACAGCAAAGGATACTACATATTAGTGCAAGTAAATAACAAACAAAGAGTTGCCAATCATTGCGCGATTCAGGAATATAGCTGGTCGGGGAAGTTTATACGTGAGATTCCGATTACCTTTGACCACCACAATTCACTCCTCATTGAGGACAATAAATTAAGTGTGATGCACCTCATCGGCTGTACGGAACATGAACTCTATCTCTTAGGAAAAACATCGCTCAATGGGTGGGAAATTAAGATTCTTCCGATTTAATTCGTTAACCCTCAGTATAATAAATTAATTATCTCCGGTCCGGTCAGTCGTTCCCAACTGACCGGACTGGCAATCCTCCCCAGAGGGAGGACTGTGGCAGTCCGTTAATTTTCTTACTCTTACCCTCTCCTTTGGAGAGGGTAGGGTGAGGTTTCAGGCAGGAAACCCCACCTAAATCCTCCCCGAAGGGGAGGACTTTGAGGAAAAAAAGGTTGATATTCTTACTCTTACCCTCTCCTTTGGGGATGGCTGGGTGAGGTTTTGAAATAGTCTTCTCCAACCCTTTATCTATTTTCGCCTATGCAACATTCCCGACTCCTTCTTTTGCTTGCAATCCTAACTCTGCTTGCCCTTGCCGGATGCAGCTCCGACACTGTTAAGATTCCACCTCCACCGCCGGAAGATGTCATTACTTGTACGCCATTTCCGCCACAACCCGGCGCGCCTTTCACGATATTCTACCATCCTTCTCACCCGAAAGCACTCTTTCCTTCCCCACAGCCGCTCTTTGCTACGGTGATGATTACTACTCAAACCGGTATGACCACACTTCGCGTGCCGCTCACGGCGCATGGCAGCGATTCACTCGCATCTCCGCCAATCAGCATTCCGGATAATGGTGTGGGAATTAATGTTACCATCTCACCGCAGGGAGTGTATTCTTCCCGTGAGAATTTCAGTCTTGCGTTAGTCAATCAACAACAACCACTTCGCGGCGGACTGCCGTTTGCTATGCGTTTGATGGGACAGAAGTATAACGATGCACTCTCCTTATTCCAGCAAGATGCCGCGCTCTATCCCGATGATTATGAACGCTATGCTGTTCTGTGGCATGGACAGATCAAAAGTGGTATGCCGTCTGCCCCGATTCTGCGTTCAATTGATAGTATATGGCAGTATCTCAGCCATCAGCCGCAACTTACCCAAGCGCAGGTGCTCGGAGTGGTAGCATGCGCCAAGGGCTATGCGATGCTCGGCAAGTTCCCGGCGGCTACTCTTTCTCTTGCCTACGCACATGAGCATTCCGAGGCGAGTTTACCGTTGCGCAAAGGAACGATTGATGCGCTGCAGGATATCACTTATACGCTTCTCGAATCGTTCAATACCGCTCCTTCATCGAGAGCCAAAGACATTCACAAGCTCTTTGAAATATTGGTGAATTTCAATCTCGCCCGTTCCAATTTCAATGGCTTTGCTG
>JBPOHH010000803.1:0-2004 GCA_052035765.1 Bacteroidota bacterium | reverse complement strand
TCAGATGGGTACGTATACCAGAAGAAACAATTATTTCAACATCAATTCACAAAAAGTAGAATTATTGCGCTTTTACAACAACCACACATTTGCTGCTTTGATTATTCCCAACTTTTACCAGATACAGGCCATTAGCGAGATTATTTGTGTTCACGCGGGTGAGTGGCTCGCTGATGACTCCCTGTTGTAGGAGTCTGCCTAATTGATCGTAAATTTCATACGTCACGCTGCCGGATTGCGTTGGAAATTCAATCGTTATTTGTTCGGATATTGGGTTCGGATATAGTGTGAGAGTCATTGTATTACTAATAGTTGCTCCTTCATCTACTCCTACCGGCAAGAGCGGCTTATAGGTTACTGTACGGAGTACCCAGCTATCGGGGTCGATCCTAACGGCACTTGCCACTTTGCTTACCGTCGTCGTGAGGTTGAATTTATACTCTTGACTTTTCTGATAATTCAGCACCGTGATGGTCGTGTCCTTGCCTGCGCTGTCTCTGATTTTGATTTGAAGTGGCATTTCAAAGAGTTTGTGATAATTGGGTATACTGTCCTGTACTTGATCGATACGGAGATTCAGAACCTTGCTGACGGGATCCTGAACAAAATTATAATGATACATAGGATAATACTGCTGATACACCCATTGGTTAAAAAACGTAGCGAGATTTTTCCCGCTATAGAGTTCACACAGCGCCTTGAAGTCTTCGGTTGATGCATTCTTATACATGAATCCCGGGCTTGTTGAGTATGCTTTCATGCATCTGAAAAACGTACTGTCATCCAGCACTCCTCTCAGCATGTGCAGCACCCAAGCGCCTTTATTATAAACAATTGGCTGAAAAATTTTAAACGTATCGAGCGCATTCGGCAAGTAGAGCGTCCCACCCATGGTCGCCGAGTAATTGTTGATATACGTATGATAAGCGGCTTTCCCCTTGTCATGTTCTTCCCATAATACTTCTGCATAGGTCGCGAAACCTTCGTTTAGCCAGGCATGATGCCAGTCTGAACAGGTTATCATATCGCCGAACCACATGTGGGCTAATTCGTGGACGGAGACCCAGAACCATGACTCTGTCATTTGGTTGGTGATGGTACTGGTTTGATTCTCAATTGCCCCATAGTAGCCAAGCTCGGACATCGCGTATTTTTCTTTTCCAAACGGGTACGCTCCAAATTTCTCAGAGAAAAATTTCATCACGTCCGGCATTCGAGCCACACCAAGTTTCGAGAGTGAGTCATTTTCTTTAAACATATAATAATCAATGGGAAAGCTTTCGCCGTACTGACCTGTATATGGTTGCCGGTAGTGCGAATAATTCGCAATGGCCATCATCACATAATACGTGACAATAGGATATCGATGCCGCCATGAATAGGTGATTTTCCTGTTTCGGACGGTCGTATTTTCGAGAATTCCATTCGATACGGCAAAGACTTTATTGCCATTTATAGTGGTATCCGGCACCGTGATATCGAAATAGACAGAGTCCGCTTTATCGGCAGGGCCGTCCTTGCAGGGATACCAATAATGCGCCAGATATGGCGTAGATAACGTAGCAATAATCGGCTCATTACCATGATGAACTTCATACCGCAAGCCCTTTGCGCCACCTGCGAGGCGAGGAATTCCCTGATACCAAACCCGCACCGTTGCGCTCTCGCCGCGCTTGTACTTTTTATCGAGAATGATGCTGATACTGTCCCCCGTGACGGTAAAGCCATTGGTATTTCCCGAAATACTGTCGATGCGCAGACTGTTGTGAAGACTGAGACTAATGTGGGTGAGATTGTCGGACTTCGAAGCAAACACGCAGCGTACATTCCCGCTGAAATACTTTGCGTAATTGTCTATCGAAACATCGAGTTGCAGATGGTAGAATTGTATATCAAATGAAGTGTCAGCAGTCTTTTCACCACTGATGGCGACAAAATCTTTGAACGTATTCCATTCGGATTGGTAGAATTCCTGATGTGATGCCGGCTGCTGACTATAGGCAA
>JBPOHH010000738.1:0-1663 GCA_052035765.1 Bacteroidota bacterium | reverse complement strand
TCCTGCGCCATATCTGAAGTGCAGGAAGCAAGGAGAATGAACGCGATGAAAAACGGTACAAGTTTCATAATTCAATCGGATATGAACGTGTCGTTGGGAAATACAACCTATGCCGGGAATGAATAATACTGGAGTCAGCGGCTTGGGCACTTCGTGTGTCAAAAGCATCCCAAGCCGCTGCGTAGCACTATCTTACTTAGCTTTTTTAGCCGAAAAAATAGGTTGATTTTTGATGCCGCTTTTCTCGAGAAGGAAATTTCCGGCATTGTAAAATCCACCCTTTGGACTATACAGATGGACGAACCAATATTTATTCTTCAAGTGAGCTTCAATGAGCCACCGCTCAGAATCCAAGTGATCCTCCGAGTCGAATGGGGTCATGTTCCAATAGTCAGCTTCCTGAAGGAGTTTCTCAAATTCAGTCCAGTCTTGTTCTGTGAGTTGAATCGTCGTCGTATAGGCAATATTGGCGCGTCGGGTATAAGTCCCGCGGGCATTTTTCACAATAGTATCGCCAAATTCATCATGTGTGACCTGTACCCATCTGCCGGTCTTCCAATCTCCAACGAATTTTTGCGGCGGAGGTGCCATGTTTGGACTACGGTCAAGCGCCGTCACCGTGAGCCATACTTTCCCGCCATCTTTATGGAGAATAACATAGATAGGCATTTTAAAATCTCGAAGCAGACTGAACCTGTAGATATCATGCCCAAGATAGTAATTGTAGAGAATAGGTTCTTTGGCGTAGTAAAGCCCCGTCGAAAACTGTTCGAGCGACATCTGATCGATATCCAATTGTACGACCTGTGTGTCCTTGCGGATCGTCGTCGGCACATAATAAGCAAGCGAATCGGTCGGCTCGCCGGTGTTTTTAGAAACACTTGATGCCTGTGTGTAATTTGCCGGTTCGGTTTTCTGCTGTTGACACGACACGCACATTGTGCTCAAGAGGAGGCAAAGAGTCCATAATTTCATCGATTGTACCATAGATTAATCTGTAAATTAAACAACAAAGTATTCTGTAAAATTACTCAATTCTAATTGTTCCCGCTCCGTTATAGGAATGATATTCACCATTATACATAGCATCGGCACTGACAGGACCCATCGTATAGACGCCTTTGGAGACCGCCCGTACGAGATAATAGTACGAACGTTCTTTGCCTAACGCACTGGTAAATATATTGATACGGTCATCGCGAATGTCGAGATGGTCGGGCTGCGTGTTATCTTTTGCCCAGGAGAGTTCGGGAACAGAACCTATTCTCGGATTCTCAATTTCGAAGCCGGCAGGGAGCATATCGGTGAGTACGACATTGGGAAGCGTTGCATTGTTCAATGTGGAGAGCGTAATTTTTATCACAATTAAGTCGTTTTGTTTAAATGAATTACCTGATAGCGTCTGCCCATTGCGATTCATAAATGTCTTGCGTACTTTGAGATATTTATCTTCCTGTACATACTTCCCGTCAGCGCTGATACCTTCTACTTGCCAGAAATAATACATCATGCCACCCGAGGATTGCACCGTCACCTGTTTGCCGGCGATATCTTTTGTTGTCGTGAAGTCTTTTTCGCCTGCCGAACCTACCATTTTACCGTTTACGGAGATAGTTGCCGTAGCATTCATCGATGCACTACGGCGGGCGATTTTTCCGAAGGC
>JBPOHH010000360.1:0-4335 GCA_052035765.1 Bacteroidota bacterium | reverse complement strand
CGCGGAATAATCTTGTCATACCCGACGATTGCTGCCACCGAACGGCACGCTGCAGCGTTTCGACTTCATTATACTGCACACCGATTGCCTCTGCATAATCATGGAGTCCGCGGATATCGGAGGTGAGCAAATGCTGGATAATTCCCTGTAATTCTTCATCGGTATGCTCGCCATAAATACTACGTGCAATACGGTCGAGCGAGTTGACAATTTCACGTTCAATCTTCTGCCGGAGCAATCCCAATGACTGTGGCAGCAGCGCCGAACATCCCACGGCAAGCGCCGCCGACAAGGTGAGAATAAGTGGCAGAAGCGAGAGGAATGGATTGAATAAATATCGTGCTTCCGGATGCAGCTTCTGTTCTACCGCACGATTATCAACAATAGCCCATTTATAGTAATACGACGTCGTGATAATCTCATGTTTGGCATCATCCGAAATACGATACTCTACCGTCGCCCCATCCTTGACGACATCTGTATGTAGGAATCCCCGAAAAAACATATCCATCGCCGGGATAGCCACGTACACCTGCAAGGCAAATGCAATTCCTACCAGCAGCGCACCAAGCACCAGAAACTGCACCACCGAGTGCTTCGACAGCTCAAAATATTCTTTACGCGAGGAGGAGATATTTTCCATAAATGATGTAATTAATTCATTCTGCTTTGAAAGACATACCGATAATCAAGCTTATGAGGATTTCCGTATATTTGCAGAGTACAATTACTCATACACAACGAACACATCCCATGACCTACTCCATTGCCATATCCGATGCCGAACTGCGATTTAGCGAAGTTCTCGAAAAAATCCGCAACGGCGATAGCATCATCTTGAACGACGAAGGAACAATCATTGCCCGGATTATTCCCGAAAATCCACATACTCCAGCCGATAGCAAGGTTGCCCGTTTGATTGGACTGCTGCCTTCACAGCTTGACGAAGATGAAATCAAAGAAGAGTATCATACTTTTTTAGAGCGGAACTAAACGCATTCCTAATATTTTTCAAGTTAAAACTGCTCAATCTTGAATGGTTCTATATGCTACTTTTATTGATTAAAATCAGACCTATCAACCACAAAATACCGTCAAATGATATAGTGTTTACCTCTTCCTTACTACCCATCTAACCAGGAATCTATCCAGCCATCCCAATATGATTTCCCCGTAGCGCCAGCGCCAGTTGGGTCAATAGTATAAAAATCAGGTAGTACTTCAAAACACTCTTTTGTTTTAGTTTCAGTTAAAAAATGTGTTATACATTGTAGCATTTTTGAAAACGAAGAGAATATAATTTCACTTAACCCCTCTAAGTCGCCACAGTATTCATGGTCATAAACTCGAATAGGATAATCGGTGGAATTTGTTGTTCCTCTTGTGTCAAAGACTAGTGGCCCGGCATCATTACCATCGCTTGCAAAGGGAATAAGACCTAAGGGGATAAGTTGTTCAGGGATATCCCAATCCAAATTGCCGATTATATCTGCTAATGGTATTGTTGGTAACGAGCTTGGAAGTCTAACTATAGAGCAATCGCCGTTTGCAAAAAAATATCGCCTATGCCACTCTATAAAAATATCAGGAAAGGTTATATTAAATGCGGCTTCAACTTCTCTGTAATCGTCAACGGTCAATGTACCTTGTATTAACTGCCATTCATACCAACCATCTTTATCAACAGGGGATGCCATCATTTCGTGTGAAACATATTCTGTATAGACTGATGCCATCCCTTTAACCCAATATGCCTTGAAAAATTCTTCGATTATATCTGTCATATTGTATTGTGAATATCTGAAAAAGTTTATAATAGTGTAATCTATCCTTGAGTATTAACTTATAATTATATAGACTTATCTCCATGGAAATTGCCCCAACTCATCCTCGCTACGATTAAAACGCTTAGTCACTCCGGCATTCCTTTTACTTTCACCCTTCCTACGCATACACCAATCTCCCTTTAGGCATTGGGATTTGCCTTCCTAATTCCTGAGCAGTTTCAATCCATTCATTGATGATTATTTCAGTATTATGCAATGCCTCGGAATAGGTCTTTCCATCTGCCATACATCCGGGGAGCTCGGGTACTTCAGCGACATAACAGTTGTCTTCATCACTCCAATAGAGAATTATTTCATACTTGTTCATCTGCTGCATCTCCTAATTTGTATTTTACGATAATATTCCTAACTTGCTTGACTTGATATGCTTTACATTTGTTGTTTTCATTCGGTTGCAAGTTAATTATTTCAACGATTCCTGATTTAGAAAAGATATGATGACTTCCCTTGATTCTTTCTTCAAACTCCAGAAAGAATAGCAAGTTTATTGCATCTATGAATTCAATATTAGAATCATTCCTTCCATTGAGTATCTTCAATAGTGTCTTTATTACTTTATTCATCTTGGTTGATGACCGATTGTGTTAATGAATAGTACGTAGATACTTTCGCTTCTCACGCCGCCTTCTCCCGCCGTCTCCGCAAAATATCCTCCATCGTTCCCTTTGGAATCGCACTAATGAGATTGCGCGTGTATTCTTCTTTCGGATTCGAGTAAATTTCATTCGATGTTGCCAGCTCGACGATTTTCCCGGCATTCATCACCGCGATCCGGTCGCTGATGAATTTTACCACGCTAAGATCATGCGAAATAAAGATATAGGTGAGCTTGAATTCCTCGCGCAAGCCGACGAGTAGATTCAACACCTGCGCCTGCACCGACACGTCAAGCGCCGACACGGACTCATCACAAATCAAAAATTTCGGCTTGAGAGCCAGCGCGCGCGCAATACATATCCGCTGCCGCTGACCACCCGAAAATTCATGCGGGTAATTGTTAAAATGATGTGGCAGTAAATTCACTTTTTCAAGCAAGTAATGCACATACTCCTTGCGCTCACGTTCGCCACCGAGCACATTATGCACATTGAGCACCTCCATAATCGCACTGCCAACCGACAACCGCGGATTGAGCGACGAATACGGATCCTGAAAAATAATCTGGAAATCGCGGCGTAATGACTTCATGTCCGCCCCACCAAGAGCGCGGATATCGCGTCCGTCAAACATCACCGAACCTCCCGTCGGCTCCACTAAGCGCAAGATAGCACGTCCGGTCGTTGTCTTGCCGCATCCCGACTCTCCGACGAGCCCAAGCGTTTCGCCGGCTTTGACGTCAAACGAAATACCGTCCACCGCTTTGACATACCCCTTCAAACTGCTGAAAAGTCCCGTTCGTATCGGGAAATACACTTCCAAATCCTTCACCGACAAAAGCGGCGCTTCACCCGCAAGCCGAGCATTACGTTCATTGGTCTCCTGCTGCGAAATTTCCACTTCATGAATCTTCGCCTCCACGCTGATATGCGCGCGCTCGGTAATCGTACCGTCGGGCTGCTCGTCCATAAAATCACGCACGGTGGGGAGAATACGGAGTTTTTTGTCGAGCCGCGGACGGCAGGCGAGTAATCCTTTGGTATAAGGATGCTGAGGATTTTCATAGATTTGCTGTACATTTCCATACTCGACGATTTTGCCCTTGTACATCACGGCTACGTCGTCGGCGATTTCGGCTACGACGCCTAAGTCGTGGGTAATAAACATCATGCTCATGTTGTGCTTCTTCTGCAAACCTCGCATGAGATCGAGAATCGTTGCTTGGACCGTCACATCGAGCGCCGTGGTGGGTTCGTCGGCGATCATCAAATCCGGATTACAACTCATCGCCATTGCGATCATCACACGTTGCTTTTGTCCACCCGAGAGCTGATGCGGATATTGGTCGATCATGGTGTCGGGGCGGGGAAGCTGTACTTCTTTGAGTAAATGGAGGGTGCGGGCGCGGGCTTCGTCTTTGCTGACATTTTGATGGAGCATAATTGCCTCCATAATCTGATCGCCGCAGCGGAAGACAGGATTGAGCGATGTCATCGGCTCCTGAAAAATCATTGAAATTTTATTGCCGCGATATGACCGCATTTTGTCCTCGGGGAGCTTGAGGAGATCGACGACGCTGCCGTCTTGCTCATGAAAAAACACTTCACCGCCGGCAATTCTGCCCGGAGGCGACGGGATGAGTCGCATCACAGAAAGAGACGTGACGGACTTGCCCGACCCTGACTCGCCGACAATGCCGAGCGTCTTGCCGCGCTCAAGGGTAAAGCTCACATTATTGACCGCTTTGGTAACATAGTTTTCGGATTGAAATTCAGTAATAAGGTTTTTGACGTCAAGGAGGACAGACATAAGAGGAGTACTACGTAAATTGAATGAACGAATTTGACGGCAATTTATCAATTATGGAGCGAACTACCAACACGATTTTCGA
>JBPOHH010000739.1:0-3159 GCA_052035765.1 Bacteroidota bacterium | reverse complement strand
GTGGCTACACGTTCAATCGGAGCATCGAGATAGGCAAACGCTTCTTTGGCGAGCACTGCCGCAATTTCAGCGCCAAAACCACTCGTGATCGTATCTTCATGGAGTATCATACAACGATTAGTTTTTTTGATAGATGCTATCACTGTCGCTTTGTCCCATGGCGTAATTGTCCGTAAATCAATGATTTCAATCGATTCACCGAGCATCTTCACAGCATCTTTTGCCCGGTGAACCATCTCACCCCAAGTAACAATCGTTGCCTTCGTGCCGCTTTCAAGGACATTTGCCACACCAAAGGGAATCATAAAATCATTGCCTGGATAATTTCCGCGGCCTGCCGAAGTATCTAATAAATTACGATGTTCGAGGAAAAAGACCGGGTCATTCCCTCGGAGTGCCGTTCGCAGCAAACCCACTGCATCGCGGGCATTCGACGGCATCGCCACCATCCAGCCGAGGGTATGTGCAAAAATTGCCTCACCCGACACACTATGCCACGGGTCACCCGTACGCTTGCTGTGTCCTACCGGGATTCTCACCACCATCGGAGCAGCAAACTGATTATTTGTCCGCCAGCGAATCGTGCCGGTGTCGTTGATTTGTTCCATCGCAGGGTCGAGATACTTTCTGAACTGTATCTCCGGCACCGGCATAAGTCCTGAATAGGCAAGTCCAATCGAACGCCCAATAATCCCTTCTTCGGAGAGTGAAGTGTCAAAAACACGTTCAATACCAAATTTTGCCTGCAAATCGACCGTCGCTCCATGCACTCCGCCCTTGACACCGACATCTTCTCCAAAAACGAGCACACGATTATTCACCGACAACTCGTGATCGAGTGTCATCCGCACGGCATGAATTAAATTCACCCGTGCACCTTCGCTATCAGCTCCGCTGAGAGTGGCTATCGCATTCTCCGGTAATAAGCCCCCGACTACCTGTGGATGCACTCCATCGTAGAATATATGCTCCTCGGTCGTTGTGACGTCCGGCTCCGGCTGCTGCATCGCATTGTCTAACCCTGCGCGCACATCTGCCTCGACTTGCGCTTCGAGCGCAGCCCATTCTTTTGCCGATAGGATTTTCTTTTTTTGTAAATATGCTTTCAGGCGGGGAAGTGGATCGCGGCTGATTTCGTTTTCTTTGGTTTCAGTGGTCTTGTAGGATTGATTATCCGCCCCCGAATGTCCGCACAAGCGTGGTACTCTGAGACGAAGCAGCACGGGTGACTGTCGCTTGCGAACGGATTCGACGGCCTGTTTGATGAGCGCTTGCGCTTCTTCAGGGTCTGCTCCGTCACCGTCGAGTATTGTTAAGTTTTTGAAATTAGATAAATTATCCGCGATATTAGCACCCGGCGTCTGATAGCTGCCCGGCACCGATATTCCATAATTATTATCTTCAATACAGAAAATCATCGGATAATTCTGTGTGGTAGCAATGGTGAGCGCCGCCCAGAATCCACTCGTTGCAGCCGAAGCATCACCACCTAAGGCAGCAGCGCAACTCGATTTCCAGTCATTTTCCTGCATCACTGACGAACGATAGACTGCGGCCTGCGCCCAGCCGACGGCAGGAGTATATTGCGCTCCGACATCACCGCTTGCCGGTAAGACCGTAAGACCCGTCCGTGGGGTAAGATTGTGAACCACACCGATATCCCGCCCGCCATTACGGCTGCCGGACTTCGCCATCGGACCCGAAAATGCCTCCTCAATGGTCATACCCGCAGCAAGTACGAAGGGACGTGAACGGTAATATACGGTGGCAGCATCGTGTTTCCCATCTAAGTGTACTGCCAGCAGAATCTGTGCAAGTTCATGACCCCGCGCCGAAAACTGATAGAGTACTTTGCCTGCAGGCGCGAGCTCGGATTCTTCAATGATATCAATTAATCGGGATGTTAAAAGAGTTTTTGCTGTAAAAATCCAGTCTGCTTTGGTCATGAATTGTCCTTAAAATTTAGAATGAGATGAGTCTGCGAGCCGCAAAATTACAAAAAAAGTAGAGTTTAAGCCAAGGACTGAGTATTTGTCTGTAATTCCGCATGAAAACAAGGTAACACTACTCTCCAATAGTCAGCTCAGATAAAAAGTCTTTTTCTACGAGCGGTAAATTCAATAATTTGCAGTTAAATATTCTTTATTATTCTTCTATTGTAGAAAGAAGCAACCATGAAGCTTAGTACAATTTTCTCGGTTTTGATGCTGATCCTTTGTTCTCAAGCACAAAGCCAAATTTTTGTCGCCTATAAAGCTACCGAAGGTGTAAGTGCCGCCAGAAAAATTGCTGACGCAGGACTTACAAATTCGCAATTCGTAGGAGTCGTCACACTTGGCGACACGATGTCTGCGCTTCAGTTACCGATTAATGCTAAATTTTTTGACTACAAAACCGGGAAATCCGATGGCTGGATCTATGTCTTCAGAGGCAAATCCAAGACCACATCGAATGATTCGACACTCAGTATCCCGATTGCAAAGCTACCCCTGCTTGGTTTTCAGACGATAGCACTCGATCTCCCACTCGCCGGTATAAGTAGTCTGTTTTCCAAGGATTCCGTGCTTCCAAATAATTTTTTGGAAAGCGACAAAATGATTCTTAACATTCAGGCAACGGCGGATTATAAAGTGTACGCTAAAGCTAATCCCAACCCCAAAGCTTCGTTTATTCCCGTTGGCTATACTCCTTTCTCCGTTTATTTCCCTCCCAATAGTCCAATTTGGCGGCTCACGTTCGGTGGTATAGGTACAAACGGTACCCTCAATTGTGAAGTACATGCAATTACCGGCGAGGCAAAATGCACGGCAATCGCCGTAGGAGTTGAAGAAGAGCAGGTGAATGGAGACTTGCTAATCACACCTAATCCAGCCGTGAATGCAGTCAGTATCACCATTCCGCAGCAATTATATTCACCTCAAACAACCATTGAACTCTACAATTCAATCGGTGTGAAAATGAGTGCGTATACCGTATCTATCGGTTCAGGTGAAAAAATCACTCTTCCCCTCGACGGACTCTCGGACGGTGTGTATTTTATGAAATATTCGGGCGGCAGTTTATCTATTACAAAACCTATTGTTATTCAACGCTAATTATTTTAATTATATACTATTATGAACACACAACTAAAACATCAGGACGAAGAAATCTATAAAG
>JBPOHH010000723.1:0-1764 GCA_052035765.1 Bacteroidota bacterium | reverse complement strand
AGAGCCCGAGTCCGGTGGAATGTTCACCGCCGGTCGGCTTCGCCGACAGCTGCATGAACTTCCCAAAGAGCTTCGACTGATCCTCCGCCGAGAGACCGGGTCCGTGATCGGATATGCGGAATTGCGTATGCCCGGGCGCACCTCCCGTGATTGCTACGGTGATATGTGATTCATGGGGTGAAAATTTAATCGCATTCGAGAGAATATTGTCAATTACTTCGCGGAGGGCATTGGCGTCGGCGAGAACGAGAGAATTTGTATTCGATACCGGCAAGAGTATGCTGATGCGTTTGGTGAGTAATTGATCGGCATAGTTGGATGCTGAGACCTCGAGCAGCGATCCCAGATTGACGGGTGCTGTTTCAAGCTGCAATCGACCATTTTCAAGTAATTGAATATCAAGGAGCTTGAGAATGATTTCTCTCATGTGTTCGGCTGCTGAGATAATCGTTGACAGGCGTTTTTCGATATCACTTGAGGAGAATTGATGGAGAAAGCGCCGGATACTTTCTGCCGAGAGCAGTATTCCGGTGAGTGGGTTTTTGAGGTCATGGGCGACTATTTCGAGAACTTCATTTTTTTCACGATTGGCTTCTTTGAGGGACGTATTGAGAGCCAAGAGCTGAGCCACGACACGTTCACGTTCTTCAAGACGTGCATGCTCGGCGGCGAATTTCCGTTCATAATCGAATCGTTCGGCGAGCTTTTTGGCATGTTCGCTCTGCACTTCTTTCTCGGCAAGATGATATTTTTCAAAATAGAGTGCGAATTTATCCCATTGATTTTTTTCACGATACAATTCTGCCAGCACTTGGCTGCTTTCATAGAGACTCTGCTTTGTTCCGAGCTTTTCATGCAGGGCAATTGCCTCAAGCAAGTATTCTTCGGCTGTCTCGGGATGATACTGTTGATACTTTTTATTGGCATACAGCGCACCGATATTACTCATCATTCCGGCTACTCCTCCCACGCGTCCCAGCTCTTCATTGAGGGCGAGTGCCTTTCGAAAGTAATGATATGCCTGCTCATATTCTTCAAGGGAAGAATAGGCGATGCCAATGTTTCCGAGGTTTTTGGCGATCCCCGATTTCGCGCCGAGTTCTTCATTGAGTGTCAGCGCGCGGAGATGATATTCGAGCGCCTGCGGAAGGTCGTCTAGGGAAAGATAGACATTACCTATATTGCTAAGATTGGTCGCCACACCCTGCTTGTCGTCGAGTTCGGTAAATATCACCAATGCTTTCTGCAAGTACTCAATAGCGCGCGGATAATCCGACAAATTACGATACAGCGTGCCTACATTACAGAGCGTGCGGGCGATACCGTCGCGTACATTCAATGCCTCATACAGCAGGAGCGATTTCCGGTAATAATCGAGAGCGCGGGAATAGTCCGACATGGACTTATAGACGAGTCCGATATTCCCGAGATTTATGGCAATGCCTTCTTTATCGTCAAGAGATTCATAGAGTTGCAATGCCCGCTGATACGTAGCAAGTGCCGCCGGAAAGTTATAGAAATTCCGCTCAATGGTGCCGATATTGCCGAGATATTTCGCAATGCCTGTCGGTATGCGCAATTCTTCAAACAATCGCACCGCTTTCTGATAATACTCTATCGCCGTCTTATAATCCGACTGACTCCAGGAGACATTTCCTAAATTACCTAAAGACCACGCATGTTCTTCCTGGAGCTCATATTGCTTCGAAAGTGCAAGGGCATCCTGAGCAAACGTTAGCGCTTCGGAGGTGCGGCCGCGACGCC
>JBPOHH010000732.1:0-6197 GCA_052035765.1 Bacteroidota bacterium | reverse complement strand
CCTTTTTGGAAATCTTTATTCCATACATAGTTAACAACTGTATCCCACATTGGAGAATCGTTAGAGAATCTCCGAGCTTTGTTTGCATAATCGAGTCCGAATTCAGCACCGGATGCCTGGAAGACGTGGATAAAATCAACTGTATCTTTGTCATCGATTACAGATAAATAATATCTGCCTTGTTGTTGTACAAGTCCGGAAGCCTGTGCTCTTCTTGAGGTAAGATTATTTCTGCCGCGTGCACTTACCCAAGCGTACGCTGAGAGATTGTATTGACCAACCGGTACATCTGTTGCGAGTGGATAACCACTGAATGTGGTTAATGGGTTGTTATACTTTAAAATTTCACCCGGATACGCAACAGTTACTGAATCGCCATTTTCATTAATACGTTTGTACGATATTTTATTTGTAACTTTTGTGTTGAGGTATTTCACTGTCACTACTTTAGAATCACGTGGAGATTTTGTGCCATAATAAACGGTCATGGTATCTTCTCCACCTTCGGTGAATTCAACTTCATACTCTGCAGGTCCGTTATTAAACGTTCCGTACACAATCGATCCGCCGAACTCATTGAATACAGTATCCACACGTTGCATTCTTTGGATGTCACCTTTTTGTAACGGTGTTTCTGCTCCGGTTGAATTAACGAGTGAGAACGCAGTATCAGGTCTAATTACGCCACCTTGTTGCTGAATACCGTAATCGAAAGAAAATCCAAGTGTTTGACGAGCTTCGTTGTCGAGTAAGCCGCTATAGCAGGAAGAGCTTGTCCCTGTTTTATTTGTAGTAAATGTACCGGTACGTAATAAAGCACCTTTATCGGATGGTACACCGAAGCTATTGGTCTTGCCTGAAATCGAATCTTTGAGTAACGTATCGCTGAATATATACGTTGCAGCATTTTCCGTAAACAAGCTCAATACGCTTGCATTACAGAGAGTTGGCTCTAGGAATGTCGTACCATCGAACAATGATTTACCTGTTGATTTATCACGCATGATAATTCTGCGTTGATAGAGTCCCCATTGCGGCGGCTGTGGATTAGCCTGCGTCGGGGTTGGGAAATATACAGGAGAAACAGCTGGTTGGAATTCAATTTCAATCTCATGACCACCGTTTTCTGATGTGGTGAAGAGTTGGTTAAGTCTATCTTGATTAAGGACATGGAATCTAAAATTGTAGAGTCCGCCCATCGTTGTTGAATCGATTCCTGTTACAATTACCTGTGCTTCTTTAGCACCGGCAGGAGCAGCGTATGGATAGGCTTTTACCTGATTAAGGTCTTCGATGCCAACATTTTCTTTTTTAGGCGAAAGTTGTTTATAATCACCTTCATCATACGCCTGTAAACGGTAATAATAATCAACATTGTTTAATAGTTTTTCAGTCTTTGTCGGATCTGGATCTTCGCTAATTTCACCATTTTGATCATCATCGCCAAGGTCGACAAAAGAGCTGTTGTTAGTAATACTATCCATATAAGGAATAACTACTTGCGTTAGTATTTTCATGCGTTCCGCACTATCTTTTTCGATCGTTGGGAAATTAAGAACTGCTTTCCCTTGACGTAATAAAGCAAGCAAATTGAGCATTAAATTATCATAAGCAATAGAGTCTGCCGCAGCGAAGCCTTGTGCTGAATTTTGTTTCCAAGGCACTTCCATACCGGATGGATCTGCAATCCAAGCAATATTACTTGTATTTTTCCATTTTGGAGGTGTTGTTACTAATGCTCTATTGATATTAATCTCCCCTGTCATCAGAGATTGCAAATTACTAAATGGCATTCCTCTGTAATATTTTTCCCAATGAGCCACGCCGTATGGAGTGTTTTGAGAAGCGCGTGAGGGGAAGCGGCGTACAACAAAAGTAAACGAGTCAACTTGTCTAACGATACGGATTGAGTCGAGATATGGCATATTCACATCTTTATCGCCTACTTGTACGAAGGATTTTAAGAATGGCGGAAGCATTTCCCACTGTGCGATTTGTTTCCATCCCAGTGGACCACGGTTAATTGGAGAATTGAGTACGTTCACATCAAAAGAGTCAAGATCATCCCGACGTGCTCTGTAGAGCTTGTAACCCAAGAAATCTAAGCCTTCTTCGAGTTTATCATTAGATAATTCGGATGTACTGTCCCAAGTAATAAGCGTTGCATTGTTGAGAGGTCTCCATTTTATTTCAGATGCATCCGGAGGTACAGGTGCTCTGAAATTATCATCATATACCTTTTGAGCAAATTTATCTTTACGTATCGTTTCTACAAGATCGGCGACGGTTCCGTCAGCGTCTCCCCCATTACTTGTATTTGCAAAAATAATACCGACCACTACACGGACAGTATCTTTAGGCACCATAACAAACGGTCCTGTTGACATAAGAAATCTCTTATCGCCTGCTTCGGTATCACCGTCTTTTTGTTTTTGGGATACGAAATCGTAACGATCACCATTATCTTTTAAATCTTCAGTGATTGACCAGTTTCTAAATGTTACCAATCCTAATTGTTCATTTTGCGCATAGAACTTCTTGTCTTGTCTGATTCGACCATTCGGAAGAACAGCAGGGCTTTCCAAGAAGTCAAATCCAATATACCCGAAACCTTTTCCACGTTCACCCTGAGTACCTAACGACCATTGTACTGCAAGATTCAGTGAATCTTCGTCTGAGTAAAATTTACATCTGTCGTTTGCAGCACCGTTGCCGCCATTGGTAGTCTGAGCAATATCCATATCGTACGCAGCTGCTACCCAGCAATCTTGGATGGTATCAACTGATTTATTGATAATTGCATACTTTACAAAGATAAAGTCGCGGTAATCTCCAAATCCCCATGAATAGATTGTTTGTTCATACTGCAATCTCATTGGGAATCCTTGACTTCTACGAGTACCAACGCCACCTTCATACCGATTAAGATCGGTATCTTTAAATATCGAAAAAATGTCTTCACCTGAGATAAATGCAGGCCCTTTGGGATATGTTTTCTTCGAACGTAACGAAATGTCATCTACATAATGCCCCATGTATCTGTCTTTTTTCAATGTATCGTCGATGATTTCACTGTTGTCCCAAATCGGCCAGTTTGGACCATCGTTCTTGTTAAATGGAACACCATCTGTACGAAAGTCTGTCGAAAAGTAAACTCTGTATTTTGTTCTGAATTCATCCATTGCCAGATCACCGTCTTCAATCGAACCTGGAGCAAACCAGGATGCACCTGAATTCGGATTGTATGAAATTTCACAGAGTCTCGATGGTTTACCGTTCGGTAGTGTTTTTGTACCGCAGAACCACACACCACCGGCATAAATGTACTGGTTTTGTGAGCCACGTGGCCATACACCTCCACCAAGATTATTCTTGGTGTCATGGCCGATAATTCCGTAATTCGTGTTGAAAAGTTCGATACGGCTGACTTTGTTTTTTTGCAAGTCAAACGTATTCGAAGCGGTGCGAAGGACAGTCGCTCCGGCTTGATTTTTACCTTTTGTTTGCTCTTTTGTTCGGGCAGTTCCACTCAGAGTGGACATGCTAAACATCATCGCAAACAATAGTATTGCAGTAGTTGTTTTCATGGGAGATTTCCTCAGTGTTTATAACTAATAGTAATTTTTTAATTGAATATACAGCACAACTACTGTATTAGAAATTTAATTTAAAGCCGAAAAATACTCGACGAGGAGCTAAGTAATTAGGTAGACGTGCTTGTGCATCTTTTACAAAGTTCTGATAGCTTTGGTATTTTTCTGCTTGTGTCACCTGTCCGTCTTTGTTGAAGTCGATTTGTTCAGCATATAATCTATCACCAAATTTATCATACTGGTCACTTCTAAAAGTATTTGCATTGATAAGTGTAGCATCCTTGTACAAAATAGTACCGCTGAAATCACCTAGTTGACGATTGTAGGAATTGTTATCCTGATCCGGGTCACCGCTTCTTGGGTAAACGGCACTGAAGAATGTGTTGTTTGTTACGTTGTAAATATCTAAAAAGAATTCCAATGAAGAGTTCCCCATACCTTCTCCGAACCAATCTTTCAAAGGAAATTGCTTCGAGAAGCGCACGTCCGAAGACCAAGTAGATGGCTGACGCTCTCCATTAACATCGCCAATAACGACCCCTTTAGGACTTAAGCGGGTATAAGGAGTACCTGTCTGGTAGCGTGTTGTCACATTTAAGTTAACATTTTCAAGAAACTTAATACCGCCGATAGATGGACCTTCATCACGATTCCATACAAAATCAACAGTAGCGTTCAATTGATGACGGCGATCGTTAGCAAATGGATAATCAGAAAGCGGGAAAGCTACCAAGCCGGTGTAAGGGTCAGTCGTTAAACTGTAATTATCTTCCGGTGAAGATGATGTAGTGCTTGTCTTGGCGATCGTATAATTTACGTTAAAGCCAATGTTGTTGGTCGGATTCTTCTTGAAAGTAAACTCGAGCCCACGGCTATTACCGTACTCTGAGACACTATATTGATCATAAGCATCAGGAGATGTAAAGACTCTATTAATACCTACTTGGTTGTAATTGTCTTTGTAATACGCTGTGATATCAAAAGCAAAATCATCATTAAGCTGAAGGTTGTATGCTATTTGATATTGATTTGTTCTTTGGGCAGGAAGCTCAGGATTACCAAGAATTGAACCGCTACGCAAACGGTCTGTATTGTAGGAGTCAAAGAGCTGATTGAGCTGTGGCATTTGGAAGTAAATACCGTAGGCAATAGTCACGACAGAACGATCTGTTACAGGATAAGCAATTGAAACACGTGGACTTACTTGAAGCTTCAAGGTAGTATTTGCAAAACCTGAATCACTCGTAATCGGTGTGAAATATGGGCTCGGCAATCTATAGGTAGAATTCGGATCTGTAAAATCGACTCGAATACCGGGGTTAATAATAATACCTTTATAGCTGATTTGATCCTGACCGTATAAAGAACCTGAGAACGGTTTTTTCGGTTGCTCGGTAATTAACTTAGCCGTTGCATTGTCTGCATAAGGGTTGCCACCGAACTCATCGGTATACACATCGTAGAACGCATTACCATCCCACGGTAAACTGTTGTAGTGTCTTTTTGCAGTAATTGTTCTGAACTCAAATCCCGCTTTAACATTGTGTTTCAAATCGCCTGCAACGATGACTGTATTGAAATTTCCATCGAATTGAAGAATATTAGTACGGCGGAAGTCAAAATTACGATCGTTACCATGATAGTTGAAATATCCTGAAAGCCCGTAAGGGTTCTTAGTCGGTGAAGCATCAGACGGTCCTTCAATATACCCGGTAATAAAGTTGCGTTGAAGAATATCACCGGTCGCATACCCATCAGAAGTGGCTACTGGCTTGGTAATGGATTGAAAAATATCAATTGCTCGGTCTCCTCCGGAAGCCAATCTGATTTGCGCAGGATCGGTAGGATCAAATTCTGACTTGTAGTTATCCGCAGGAGTGTATACTTCAAAACCACGCAGAAGAGATGGGTCTGAAAAATTAGTTCTCTTCGACACATCGCTGGTATTGGTGTTAATAGAAACCTTAAACTCATAGAAAGAGTTATCGCTAAGTGTATGGTTAATAAGAACAAATAAATTGTTTACAACTTGATTGACGACTGCAGGCTTTGCCATTGATTCACGTATAAAATTAGTATCGCCGAACGTGCGTCCATTTTCTGTACGAATATTCGTGACACCAAAATCATTTGCGTACAACCATGCCCATGACCCTCTTTCACGTGAAGAAAGACCTAGCTGTCCACCAACGCTTAAGTTGATATTGTTAAAGTTAAACTTCAAGCGACCGGTTAGGTTTTTCACCCAAGTTTGTGTGTTTTCGAGTTGTCCAAGGTTATTACCCCAAGGATCGATTACCCCTATACCTGCACTGCCAAATTTTTCGTAGGCATGCTTTCCAGTCACATAAAATGTGGAACCATCAAGAAATGGAAGAGGTCCTCCGACGCCAAACTCCAATGAATTTTCATCTTTACCCATGAGTTGGAGTCCATTACTTGCTGTACCAAATAGCCCGGGTGCGTCTTGTCTGTACCGTGCAAATCCTTCATATCTATCAGTTTTACCGGTTTTTACAACTGTATTGACCACACCACCGAGTGCACTACCGTACTCTGCAGAAAATGCACCCGTCATGACTTGAACTTCTTCGACTGCAGAAG
>JBPOHH010000561.1:0-20283 GCA_052035765.1 Bacteroidota bacterium | reverse complement strand
CTCTTCACGACGCCCTTCCGATCTCCGCTTACGACTTACGTCTTACGGATTACGAATTACGGCTTACCGATTACGACTTACGGCTTACGGCTTACGGGTTACTGCTTACGGCTTACGACTTACCGCTTACGACTTACGACTTCCCGCTTACGGCTTACCGCTTACGACTTCCCGCTTACGACTTCCCGCTTACGACTTACCGCTTCCCCCTACAGCCCTCTCATCGGTCAATATTCACCACCGAGGAATATTGACCACGAATTTTCTGCTTTCTGCGCGCCAACAGTGAGGAAAATCAAGCCGCAATAACTTGGCACTTAAATTGAGAAACCTCGGGGGCGTGAATATTTAAAGACACTCTCTCAAACGGTGGATTATGGTACTCAAAGATCATTTATTTAATAAAAAGCTGCCTTTGCTCAATCGGGCATTGGACGCCTATTCCCTCCGTCAGCAGACGATTGCCCGCAATATTGCCAATGCTACTTCGCCGGTGTATCGCCCTGAAAAGGTTCGATTTGAAGAAGATTTCCGCGAAGCACAAGTCACACAGCGCGGCGCAATGACCAATGATCAACACCTGACAATCGGTCCGCCGAGCGACGGTGAGATCAAAGGAAATGTCGAAGGCGCGCAGGTACCACGTCCGGAAGTGCTCTTCTCGGGTGAGTCGCATGTCAATATCGATAAAGAAATGAGTGAACTGGCGCAGAATCAAATCCGCTTTCGCTTCGCTTCTCGAGTTACGGCACGGTATTTCCAAGGGATGCAAACAGCGATTAAGGGTAATTTGTAACAGAACGTGATATTTTGCAGGATGCTTCAATTCTAACTTCTTGGTAATTAATAGTACTAAAGCTTATGGAAAACATTTTTTCTTCGTTTGCAATCAGCGGTCAGGGGCTCAGCGTTCAACGCCAACGGTTGAGTGCGGTGGCTAATAATATAGCAAATGCAAATACAACCAAAGGCGCTGACGGTAAACCCTATCAACGCGAAGTAATTGTCGCCCGCGCGGTGAATCGTTCGCCGTTTGACCATGCCCTGCAAGAACAAATCACCATGGCCGGTACCTCCGCCTTTCATGCTCCCAATGCACGACTCGATAACAACAACCCCAATGCTCAGGTCGTGACCGCGACAAGTGTACATGATATGTCTGAGCCCAGAAAAATTTACGACCCTGCCCATCCCGATGCCGATACCGAAGGGTATGTGAGCATGCCGAATGTCAATGTCGTGACCGAAATGGTCGAAATGATTAGCGCACAACGCGCCTTCGAAGCAAATACCGGCGTGATTTCGTCGGTCAAAAATATAGCAAAAGATTCTTTAGATATATAAGAGTTACCCTTTATGATTCCAGCGATACAAGCATATTCGAGAGCAGCAGGGATACAGCCGTCCAATACAGTTCGTCCCGATAGAACATCTCAGAATAAATTTACCGTCGAAATTGAAAAAACTGCCGCTTCTCCGCAAGCGACAAAGTCGGCTCTCACGCCGCAAAATGTGATATCGCCCGCCGAGAGAGAGTTCTTCATCGGACTCTACCCCGAAAGCGCAGCACAAATTGCACGGCATGTGGTGTTCAACCGAGCAGGTCGCCTCGCGAGCAGCAATGTCGAAAAAGGCAGTCTCTTCGACGGTCGCGGATAAAACAATCGTAGTAAAAAAGGATATTCGTTTCAGGACATGGAAGTCCTCATTTTTTATAGGAGTACCGTATGCAAATAGGTGATTTACTCGTTGGTCGGAGTTCTCCGATCGAACAGCAGCGCGTCAGCGTACCCACCGTCGGTGATGTCCAAGGACCGCGCGGTGAGTCGTTTGTCAATACGCTCAAGGAATTTATCGCCGATACGAACACCACCCAACAAGATTCCGCCGAGATGACGGATCGCATGCTCAAGGGTGAGGCGGTGGACTTGCATGATGTGATGATCTCCGCCGAAAAAGCCAAGACAACGTTTCAGTTGCTGCTTGAGCTCAGAAATAAAGCACTCGATATGTACCGAGAAGTAAGCAGAATACAGGTGTAATAGACGGTTGGACGGCAATGGGTGACCGATAGAGAGATAATAAGAATTGGCATTTGCTTGATGCTTCGACAAGCTCAGCATGACAAACAAGTTACCTTCAACCTTGTGCCGGATCGTCACCCTGAGCTTGTCGAAGGGTTCAATTACTTGCTCAAAAGAAGAGTAACCAAATTACAACACAAAAACTATGGCAGAGCCGATTACAAAACAACTGACAACATTTGCAAATAAGCTCAATCGCGCGCAGCAATTCACAATCGCGGGGGTAGTCATCGCCGCTATTGTTGGGATGATACTGCTCGTGAGCTCTACGTCAGGGCCGGCTATGTCTGTGCTGTTTAGCGAGCTTGACCAAAAAGACGCCGGTGTGATTGTCGAGAAATTAAAAGAACGTAAAATTCCGTTTGAATTACAGTCCAACGGCAGTGCGATCATGGTGCCGTCGAATGTATTGCACGAAACGCGTCTCTCACTCGCAAGTGAAGGTCTGCCGCAGTCGAGCACCGTCGGATATGAGATTTTCGACAAAACCAATCTCGGTATGTCGGATTTTGTGCAAAAGTTGAATTATCGCCGCGCTCTCGAAGGTGAGCTCGCCCGGACGATTGGTTCGATTGAGGAAGTACAAAAAGCAAGAGTTCATATCGTCGTTCCCGAAAAAGCACTCTTCGACAAAGACCAGAAAAAAGCGACTGCGTCGGTGATTCTGCAATTGAAATCGGGACGGAATATCAGTAAATTAAACACCGAAGGCATCCAAAATCTCGTCGCAAGCAGTGTCGAAGGTATGGAAACGAGTTCGGTAACAGTCGTTGATCAAAAAGGACAAATCATCAGCGAGCCGCCACGGGACAAGAATTCACTGGTCGGGCTTTCATCGACACAATATGAATTACAACAAAAGGTAGATCAATACCTTACGGCAAAAGTACAATCTCTCCTTGACGGCGTACTGGGCGTGGGAAATGCCGTTGTCCGTGCCAATGCTGAGCTTGATTTTACGCAGGTCGAGAAGACGACTGAGGACTTTGACCCCGATAAACAGGTGGTGCGGAGTGAACAGAAAATCGACGAACAGACGAAGACGATCGACACCCTCAATACACCGTCGGTGAATTCGGCAAGTCAGCGTGGAAATACGGTAACGAATTATGAAATCTCAAAAAAAGTAGAGAAAATTGTTAGTCAGGGCGGTGGAATCAGACGTCTATCCGTGGCTACGCTCATCAATGGCACGACGAAAATCAAAGAGGGTGACAATCCGGTGCTTGAATACAAGCCCCGCGCCGACGATGAAATGCAGAAAATCACACAAGTCGTTAAAAATGCTGTAGGATATGACCCTGCACGCAACGACCAGGTTTCGGTGGTGAATGTACAATTTGACCCCTCGCAGCTTGAGGAAGACTTGAAGCAGCGTGGGCTCAAGCTCCCGATGGAACCGAATGAAATCATCGAAAAAGTATTGATTGTGGTGGCGATGCTGCTTGCCGTATGGATGATTCGCAAGCTTGTTTCATCGCCGCAAGTGCGCTCTCGTATCGAGCAGGTACTTGGTCCTCCACCGCAATTAGAGCCGGCTATAACTAATGAAGGCAGAGGAATGGCTGAGGGTCAGCTGATGTTGGAAGGTGAAGGAATGTCTCAAGAAAAATTACCGGAGCTAGCCCCGCCTATGAGTAGCAGAGATATGATGAGAGCGCGTGCCCGTGCCCGACTTGGAAATGTACAGGAATTAACTGACGAAATGATGTTGAAGATTGAAATGCAGGCGCAGGTGATGGAACACATGGTCACACAGCCCGAGGAGGCAATTCGCCTGATTAAGCTGCTTCTGCGTCAGGATGGCGAAGAAGCGACAAAACGATAACCTTAGAATATAACGACGTATAATTATGGCTGCAGCAATTTCGAAAAAAAAAGAACTCAAATATACCTCCATGAATGGTCGGCAAAAGGCCGCCGTGCTGCTCATGACGCTTGATGTCGACGATGCGGCGGGGATATTTCAGGGACTCGATCATAAAGAAGTAGAACATATTGCACTTGAAATCAGCAATTTTCAGAGTATTCCCAATGATATTATCGAGCAGGTAATTGGCGAGTATTTTCAGCTCATGTCGGCGCATGGATTTAATCTTGACGGTGGTATGGACTATGCGATGCACCTCTTGCAAAAGGCATTTGGTGTCGAAAAAGCGCGGGATATTTCCGAAAAAATTAAAATGCTGACAGCGGTGCGAGGATTCACCATTCTCGAAAAAGCCGACTCGCAGCAGTTGGCGAGCTTCCTGACCAAAGAGCATCCGCAGACAATTTCGCTTATTCTCTCGCACCTGCCGCCCGATCAATCGGCAGAGGTGCTCAATGAATTCACGGAAGACCTTCGTGCAGAAGTATTAATGAGAATTGCGACGCTCGGTAAAGTATCGCCGCAGGTGATTCAGGAAGTAGAATTAGTGGTCGATCAAATCGGTGTGGCTGTGCTCTCGCAGAATCTTGCAACGACCGGTGGTGCGCACCTTGTGGCATCAATTCTCAATAAAAGTAATAATGCTACAGCCAAGAGTTTACTCGAAAATATCGAAGATAAAGATCCGAATCTCGCCGATCAGATTAAACGCCTGATGTTCCTCTTTGACGATATCGCCATGATCGACGACAAAGGCGTACAACGTATCCTCCGAGATGTCGATAAACGTGATCTCGTGCTCTCGCTCAAGGCGACGGATGAGAAAATCAGAACGAAGATATTCAAGAATATGTCCGAACGTGCATCGCTGGTGATCAAAGAAGAACTCGATTTCATGGGACCGGTCAAGCTGCGGGAGGTCGAAATGGCGCAGATGCGGATTATCGATGTGGTCAAGAAATTGGTCGATACCGGCGAAGTCGCGATCAGCGGCCGCGGCAAAGAAGATGTATTTGTCTAAGTTGAGCGATAATCGAGTGCTCATGATGAGAATAATCACCGGAAGTAAAGAAAATGCAACCATTTATTATACAATTGCCCCGCAAAATTCGTTCGGTCGAAATCGCATACCCGCGCGAACGGGAAGAAATTCACGAACCGATATTTGAGGAATTCTCGGCAGCAGATTTTGAAGAATTTGATGAGACCGAGGTACTCTCCGATGAGCAATCGATACTCCTTGCAGAAGCGCAGGAACAAGTGCAGGCAGCGTATGACCGGGGATTTAATGACGGCAAGCAAGTAGCGACCGGTACGATGATGGTGGAAATTCAAAAACAGCGGGAAATTCTCAAGAGTTTTGATGGACAGGTTGAGCAATTACAACGAAAATTTGGAGAATTGATGAATCAAGCTGAAGAATCTATACTTGAGCTTGCTCTTGCTCTTGCTGAGAATATCGTAACGGAAAAGCTTAAAACCGATAAGTCGGTGGTCGTGGCACAAGCGCGCAAGTCATTGGCACAGTTACATGGTTCGGACGCAGTCGTTATCCGGCTCAATCCCTCGGATATGGATGCTCTTGAGCTCGCACAAAGTACGCTCATCGCCGACCCGATGCAAATGCCGAATATTAAACTTGTCTCGGATCATACCGTTGAAGAAGGTGGATGCATCATGGAAAGCACGCTCGGCACGATCGATGCGCAGCTCCGGACACAGTTCGCCAAAATGGCGGACAAGCTACGAAAAGCCCAAAAAACAGTTTGATTATGAATGCAATACTTCAGAAATACACGCCGATTATCCATGCTACGCGTTCGGTAGAAACCGTCGGACGCATTTCTCAGGTGGTGGGAATGGTGCTTGAAAGCAATGGACCTCAAGCCCCGATCGGCGAAGTATGTATCCTCCGTAATCGCAGAGGTGAAGAAGTCAGCAAGTCGGAAATTGTAGGATTCCGTGATAATAAAATCCTGTCGATGGTCTTGGGTGAATACTCCGGCATCGAACCGGGAATGGAAATTGTCGCATCCGGAAATACGCTCACGGCGACCGTCGGAAACGGCTTGCTCGGCAGAGTGCTCGATGGACTCGGTAATCCGATGGATGGGAAAGGACCGCTGCCGGATACATCGCTGAGGTCGATTTATGCGCAGCCGCCGAACCCTCTTTCGCGGAAGAGAATTACAGAACCTATGGCAACGGGAGTGCGGGCAATAGACAGTTTGCTCACTCTCGGCAAAGGACAACGGGTTGGGATATTTGCCGGCTCGGGTGTGGGGAAGTCCACCCTGCTCGGTATGATCGCCCGCAATGCTACTGCCGATGTCAATGTGATTGCACTCATTGGCGAGCGTGGTCGAGAAGTACGTGATTTTATCGAAGAAGACCTTGGCGAAGAGGGACTCAAGCGTTCGGTCGTCATCGTCGCCACAAGCGACATGCCGGCTCTCGTCCGCGTTAAAGCGCCGCTGATTGCGACAGCAATAGCAGAATTTTTCCGGGATGAAGGTCTTGATGTGATGCTGATGATGGACTCGGTGACGCGTCTGGCGCTCGCACAGAGGGAGATAGGACTCACAATCGGTGAGCCGCCAACGACCAAGGGCTATACACCATCGGTATTTGCGCTATTGCCGAAGCTGATGGAGCGTGCCGGAACGTCCGACCTCGGAACGATTACCGCGCTCTATACGGTGCTTGTTGAGGGGGATGATATGAACGAACCAATTGCCGATGCGGCGCGCGGGATTCTGGACGGACACATTGTGCTCTCACGGCGGCTTGCAGCTCTCGGTCATTATCCGGCGATAGATATTCTCGAAAGTGTGAGTCGGGTGATGAAAGATGTGATTACACCGCAGCACCGCTCAGCCGCACAAGGTATGAAAGAAGTGCTCGCAGCGTATCGGGAAGCTGAAGATATGATTAGTGTAGGCGCGTATCAAAAGGGAAGTAATCCATTAGTTGATAAAGCGATAGAATTACGACCACATACCCGGAAATTCTTCCGGCAGCAGGTCGAAGACCCCACCGGATACCGGGATGTGGTCGCTCGATTACTCGAATTCGGCTTGTAATACTGTTAGGTATGTACTATGGCAAAAAAATTCTCCTTTCGTCTTGAGCCACTCCTGAAATTACGGGCAAATGCCGTCGAGCAGGCAAAAAATGCTCTTGGAATTGCCTATACGAACAGACAACAGAAACAGGACGAATTACGCCGAAAAGAAGAGTATCTGGCCGATATTCTGAAAATAGGAGCAAGCGGAACGACACAGGCAATGGCACTCGAAGCAGGATGGCATCACCGGCAGGCAACACAGGCGGAAATCAGAGCGTTAGAACGGTCGTGTGAACAGTTACTCGAAATCGAAGACCTCAAGCGCCGTGAGCTCGCCGAAGCAATGAAAGAAGAGAAAATACTCGAAAAGTTGAAAGAACGTAAGAGTATGGAATATAAAGAAATGCTTGCCAAAGAAGAACAGATTTTTTTAGACGAAATAGCCTCCCGAAGAGGACATGCAGTAGTATAGGTCCGTACATCAGGAAACGATGGGCCGGGTATCAACAACCGTGAGCAAAGAATGAACAGCAACGTATTCTCCATAATGATAGTCATCTGTGTGATATTTTTGGTGATTTTCGCCGGAGTATACAGTGTATATGTCTATAAGCCGGAATTGCTCGGTATTGCACCTCCAATTGATTCGATCAGTATTGTTAATGCCGCGAAACAACCGACATTAACGCCGGCGGAAATAGAGTTGAAATCCGTCAAACATCAGCGCGATTCACTTGCCAAGCAGCTGATGCGTATTACAGATTCACTCTCGAAAATTGTGGTGGTGAATGAGTCGGTCAAGAAAGAAATTGACGAAGTTAAACGCCGCTATACCGAACAAGACAAGCAGATTACACAACACCTTGACTCGCTCGTTAAGGCAAATTATACAATCTTTGCACAGATTTACGACAAAGCAGGAGCGAAAGAAGTAGCCAAAATTCTCTCCGAACTTGATGAACGTGATGCTGCCTTTATCCTCAAATCGATGAAGCCGAAAAATGCAGCAAAAGTGCTCGATGAAATGAATCCGATCCAGGCCGCAGCGATTATGGTGCTCGGCGCAAATCAGCCGGTGAAATAAACGGAAGACAACGACAACTCTCGTATACCCGTTGACAGACAGGTACTTTGGGCAGGATGCCCGCCATTCAATTTGCAGGATGCAACTATGAAAACTTCTCAACTCCAACGATTGCAAAGTCCCGCCGCGGCACTCTTGACCGACGCTTCCACACGTCAGAGCCAGGTCGTTGATTCGGGATTTTTAAGTGAATTGCAGATGGCAGTGGCGACTACCTCCGAACAAAACTCCACAAGCAGACAACACTATCAGAACACGACCAAAGATGCACCAATTGCAGATGCTCCGGCACCTGTACTGCCACTTCGGGTGAACCCTCTGCCCAAACGGTCATTGTCCATTGAAGCAGTAGTTACTCCATCAGAGGAAAAGACCGAAAATTCAACTCTATCTCAGCAAGCAGAGACAGTGCCTGGTCAAGCTGACGATACGGAAGTCGTTGCTCCAATGCCACTTGCTGATGTCGTAGCAGCCGTCTACTCGGCTCTGCAGCTCAAGCTCCCGGCAGATACAACACAGGTGGAATATACACAAACCGGTCAGAACTCCGCCGAACTAACCGTAACAGTCGGTAGTAGCGAAAATCCACTGACACCCAAAACAGCAGCAAAAATCTTCAAATCGCTGTCCCGACAAGTCGATACACTCCGGGAGACAATCGGCAATGCCGCGACATTGAGCTTTAGCGTGCAAGTGCCTGAAACAAAAGATAGTATTCAGACTCTTTCACAGGAACAAGCACAAAGTGAACAAGCGTTCACCGCACCTTTACCTGTATCATCCTCCACACCTGTAGTACAGAATGAACAAGCGTTCACTACGGAAGAACAGGCCACCGTTGCAATGGATACCACCATCTCAAATGTGACAGATCAGTCTGCTTCGGATACGTTTGATTCGGTTTCAAAAGTGATTCCTGACGTACCATCATTTACGGCAAATTCGGGCAAGTCGGCCACTCCGGGCATTACATCGGGCAATGTCGTGAATTCTCAAAACTCTAAAGCACCGGTTCAACAAGAATTCCATACTGCAACGAATGTAGCAAATCATCCGAGCGGTTCTACACCTGCGTCAGAAATGCAACAAGAACGCAGTGTTCGTAATACCTTGCAAAATAATAATGATAGTAGTGTAGTTGTGACGGCGAATGAACGTTCATTCACTAACGGCAGCACACCGACACCTTCGGATGAAACCATCACACCGGATGTTTCGATGCCAAGCACTCCGACCTTGAAGTCATTATTAGCACAGGCAAAAGAACAAGGAATCGCCGTACAATCAATAGTGATTACTATTGACTCGAAGTATGAAGGACCGGCGGCAATGATGTATACCGAGCGAACAATTCCGCAGGAAATACAAGCAAATACTGCAGTAGTGGAAGAGGAGACTATACCTGAACTCACGTCCATTCCTATAAATACCGTCGAGGACGCAACCGGGAATACACGTACTGCGTCGCAGGCGACGACCCGCGTCACGGGTAACAACGTACGAGTATCTGATACCGCACAGCAGGAAACACATATTTCAAGTCAACTCACCGGCCGCACGGAGAATAGTCCGACAGATGCAGGCGCCTCTCTGACGGCATCGCCTGTACGTGTCTCGGAAACTGCCCGTGCATCGGAAAACATCGCAACTACACCTGAATCAGGACAGACAGAATCACGCTCTTTACGAGCAGAAGCACATCAAAAGCAACGTTCAGATGTGATGCTTAGCAGCTCGAAAGTAAGGAGTTCGGATGAAAATACTACTTCTGCCGGCGATGAAGTATACGCTCAAATCGTCAATGAATCTACTGTTGAATCGGCAACGAAAATGCCTCAGATGGCTTCGCAAACAGAGTCATACGCACCGAAAGGAATTATGAGCGAGCAGACTCCAAAACCTGACGTACAACGTTCACAAGCGCCTATCGAAGCCGCCATGCCGAAGCCAACCATCCCAACAGACAATTCACAAGAAAACGTGGCAAACGCAGGAAGCCGAAGCGCGGAGAAGAGTATTCCAACGCAGGGGCACCGCAACGGACTCCACCCCGAAAACGGACTGCAAAATACGGCGAATTTGACGGCACAGGCACCTGAATCAAAGGCGAAAGAAGTGCTTCTGAATGAACCCGATACATCAGGATTAAACGCTATCGGTAATTCTCAATCCTTACCGCCATCCATTCGCGACAATGCTACTACGATAAATGACCGGGAGGTAGCTTTACCGGCATTGAGCATTGACAATAACCGTCGTGAAGTGGCATTATCAGCAAAACAAAACAGTGAATCACAGGCAGCTAACGCGGCAAAGAATGCCGGTATATTGACACGCACAGGTGGTGATATTCTGCGGAATACCGCGCCCGGTAGTGAAGGTAGTGCAGCTGAACAATCAACAGAGTACGCACCATCGATGTCATTGCGTACGGCTGCAAAAAATCCGACAGAATTTGCAATGACAGGCCTGCAAACAGACGAGCAATTCCCGGTTCTGCCGGCAGAAAATAGTCAAGAAAATACAGCAATCGACGGTAATAAAAAGCAGCAGATAAATACATCACAAGAAACGCCAATTCAACCTCAGAAAACGAATGGTATTTCGGGAGCAGCTCCGGTACTCAACACGGAAAAAACACCCGATGCATCTCTGCAATTTACCGCACAACTATCGCCCGCAATACGTGTACAAGATTCTGATCCTCGGACTCTTGCTCAACGTGATACACAAAAAGAAAAGCTACCGGAAACAGAAAAAAATACGAAGCTTCAGGATGCCGTCAGTGAAAACAAATCTAGCGGGCAACCTTCTGTTTTGCAAGAAAGTTACAATGGCGCTGCTTCCCGGTCGACATCGCCAACATACATGCCTGTTCCGACCGAAAACAGCGGTCTTCAATCGGCTGACGTCCTGCAGCAAACAGCAGTAAATACTCCTGTAAATTCACCTCGGCAATCAATTAAAGATACCGATACAGAGCCGGTGCTGACTAAAGATAACAGCCCGCAAACTACAGCACAAAATTTCGCAGAAACGATAGTATATACTACAGCTGATACATCACGGAATACTACAAAAATTCGAGCACAAAAAGCAGCAGAGACATCACAGAAAGCCGCAGAAACGATAGTACAGAATGCCGCAGAACTATCACACAACGCTGCACAGACCGCGGTACAAAATGCAGCAAAAACTATAGCACGCAATGCCGAAGAAACATCACGCATTGCAGCAACAATTCCTGCACACAATTCTTCAGAATTATCACAATCTGTAGCGCAACCGACGGTACCAAAAAATACAGAAAACAGTGCACAAAAAGTAGAAGAAAATACTACCGTATTTAACGGACAATTAAAGGTAAACCCATCTGAAAATTTTACGGAAAGTACGTCCGGAAATACATCAGAAAAGACAATTGGAGTACATGAAAAAAAACAAGCAACATCGCCGATAAGTATTGAAAATATGGCGAGTCAGGATAGCATTCGTCAGCCGAAAATAATGTCGGAGAATAATGGTGTACTTACGGGCATTGAATCACCTGTGTCAGGTGTACAAATAACACCGGAAAATGTCACGAAATCTACGGTACATACGACCGGAGTAACGCGAAATCATGACATAGAAAACAAGGGAAATACAGATGATGTATTGATGAGTCAAGGTAAAGATAATCATGTAGTTGATGAGAATGTAATTTCCGAACTGCAAGAAAATAATATCTCAATTAATTCACCGAAAAACAGACCGGTTACTTCTCCTGTAATTCAGCAAGAAAATAAGTCGGAATTACTACCGGTGGCCGGTGATTTAGAGCAAATAAATTCTCCGTCTCAACTTGAAGAAATTGCGGCAAATACACGTGCAGATAAATCGCAATTACATTCACCGATAAACGATACTAATAAAGCAAATAATAGCGGTGCAATGCAGGTAGAAAACAGCAAAAAAATACCGGAACATCATGCCGAAAAATTACCTGTTGAAAATATACCTGCTGCGGGCAATACACAATTAAAAAATAGTGCAATTAAAGCCGATTTTACTGCTAATCAAATAGTACGCGATGAGCAAGTAAATTCCAGGGAGCAGAATAACGAAAAAGTATCAGAAACTTCCGCGCAGAATCCTGCTCCAACGACATCCAAAACAAGTGACCAACCGACGGAAAAATCATCGTTAAAGAGTGCTCCAAGCGCGATGATTGGAGCTACCCAAAATACTACTCGTGAATACGAGAATACGACCGGGCAACCTGTGCTGAATAATGCTTCTGAAATACTCCAAGACGAGAGCGCTCCTACTCAGCAAAAAGGTGAATTGATGGAGAGTAGAATTCCAACTGAAAACACAACGGCAGAGACAGAAGAAAAAGTGAATCTACGTTCTGAATCTCAGCAGAAACCAGGTACTATCACAACCCAAGAAAAACCGGCGCAACCATCAACAGGTATCGCATCACAGGCTGCAGAAGCACGCCCCGGAGTGTCGATTCCATCAACAAACACGAGTGCGGTGAACTCACTGAACCGGACCGAAGAATCTGTTGCTGCACTTCCCGTAACCGGCAGACAAGCACAACCCCAAGCGACGGTATTTACTGAAAAGACAGCAACAAAATTGCCACAGCGCACACCTCCTGCGAGGCCGGACAATGATACGGTCGCTGTGACTTCGCCGGGTACGCAATTAGAACAGAATCAAAGGGTTGCTGTGGAGAGTCCGAACGCTGATTCTGCTTATTCCATGGAACAAAAGCAGGAAGTAAATCGGCAATTAACCGAGCAGTCAATTGCAGAACAATTATCCAATCAGGACGCAACGGGTACCAAACAAACTGCAGGAAAAACGATACTGCCGTTCGGTGAAAATGTATCCTCTCCATCCGAACGTAACGTGACAGCGAATACTGCACCGGCTACCGGCACTATGCCATCGCGTGCATCTGAAATTGCGTCTATTCCAAATGACAATCCGAGAGAGCGTGATACTACTCCGGTACATTCAACTCGCGGGCAGTCAATAGAAACGCAGAAAACGGTAGATGCTGACACACCTGTTACCAAAAATGAGCCGGTTATTCAGCGACAAGAGCACACAGATTCAGACATAAACAATGTGCCTCGCCAGGACAAGACCGATGCGGCGGAAATTACCTCCATGCCTACAGCTCAATCTCAGAAAATGCCTCGTGGTACTACTGTTCCTGCAGTGAGCTCTGCTCCCAATGAACAACAGATTGCCTCTGCACTACGTGAGCCGAAAGTCCAACAAAACGGAACGCACACGGCGGTAAAGAATACACCGGTTTCTGAGCCAAGTACGGCCGCACCGGAATATAATTCTGAATTATCGTCGCAAGTCACCGGAAATCATAATGATATGCTTGCGGTATCTTCAGTGGACTCACAAGAAAAACAGCATGTAAATACCAAAAATTCTGTTCCGGAAAAGACTTCACCGGGTCGTCCGGCAACGCCGGCAGCTTCGACGGAGCATCATGTACAATCCACTCGTACTGCTCAGGTAAATGAATCATCTTTGCCGCTCGACGATAGCCGGAGCGTGGAGCCATTCGTGCCGGAATCGACCAATGCAGATGAGAAAGCGAAGACTTCTCCGGATGAGCGCGCAGCACAGCCGAACGCTGCGACCGAACAGAATAAAACACAGGCAGAATTAAGAGATGCACGCGCATCGGTCAGCAGTCCGGCGGTAGAGCGAAAGGCAGCACAGAATGTGGCAGCACGTTCGGCGGCATCGCAACCAATCGAAGGAAAACGCTCTGTGAAAGAGACAACTCTTCAACAGGATGAGTATCAGACGGTTTCGCCGGACAGACTATCATCCGGGACTCCCGGTGTAGTACAAGAGCCGACCCGAAATGACAGCACTACGGAAGCAAAAGAACGTTCCACCGCGCCGGCACCAACGCCTGTGATGAGCACCGAAGCCGAGAAGAATTTGAACATTGCAGCCGTTCCGACGGTTGCCGCCCAGACGGCGGTTGCCGGTCAGGATGCACGTCAGCGTGCTTCGATTTCACCGGCAGCACAGCATCAGCAGGCAGACCAGAGACGACAGGCAGACAATCAAGCGGGGATTGCGCTGGAAACCGGTGGCGGAATGCCTGTCACATCACGGCAATCGGCTGCAGGTGAACAGGATACGAGGTCGCGTGATGATGAGCGCAGGGCTGATAAGAAAGCGGCAGATGGAGCCGAACTCCAGTCAAAAGAGCGTCAACGGTCAGCTGTGGAACGTTCTGCTTACGAGCAGACGGCTGCAGCGCAGGAAGAAGCATTGACCGGAGTGAGTGCGAAGAAAGACGACCCGATTGTGCCGCGGAATCAACGTACCAAAGAAGAACTATTGACGGGGGTTTTTACGAATACACCGCTTAATGCTGTTCCGCCGAACGTACGGAATTATCAATCACAATTACCGCAGAACAGAAAATTACCACGAATTAGTGCCGATAATTTTGCATCATCTGCCGTGCAGATGATGCAGACAATGCCACAGCAATCGGGAGGATCGATGCGCCTTCAGCTTGCGCCGGAAGCTCTCGGGACGGTGACGATGCAGCTCAATGTACGGGATAAAAATGCTGTAGTGCGACTTGAAGTAGAGACTACTGCCGCCAAGCAGGCATTAGAAGCTCAGATCCCAATGCTTCGCGAACAGCTTGGTCAGCAAGGGATTACGGCAGATAAAATTGACATTCAGGTGCGTCAGCGCGAAGATTTCTCGATGTTCTCGGGATTTAATCAAAACAATGGCAGCGCCAAGCAGGAAGAGCAGGAGGCACGGCAGTCGTATCTTCGTTCGCTCCGCACTGATGGGGTACTCGCACCAGATACGGGACACGAAGATGTACTGATCCCTTCACCCAAAAAACCGGTGCAGAAAAAGTCGGTACAGCAAAATAGAGTGGAATTTTATGCTTAAGCATCTATTCACTCATAAGTAATTAAAAATAAATAACGTATACGATCATACACAACAATTTTTCGGGGGAAAAATTATGGCAGACGCAGTCACAAGTACAACCGCAACAAATGGATTATTTGAAGATTTACAGAAATCTATCAAAGCTCCGACCAAGACATTGGGAAAAGATGAATTCCTGAAATTACTGACCTATCAGCTGAAAGTGCAGAATCCTCTCAAGCCGCAGGACGGCCAGGAGTTCGCTTCACAGCTTGCACAGTTCAGTTCGCTCGAACAGTTGACCAACATCAACAAACAATTAGAAGCCCAAGTGGCAAGCTATGCACTGCTTTCGCAGACCGTTGCCAATGGAAATGCACCGAGTTACATCGGGAAAATGGTCAAGGCAGCAACCCCGAATATTAGCTTTGACGGATCAAAACCGGTGCAATACGGATATAGTCTTACAACAAATGCAGCGTCGGCGAAAATTGAGATTAAAAATGCTACCGGTGCTGTAATCCGCACTATCGAGCCCACATCGCTCGATCTGCGTTCGGGCGAACATAAGCTGACATGGGATGGCAAAGACCAAAATGGATCCTCAGTACCAAGCGGACAGTATTCGGTGCATGTCACAGCAAAAGGCAGCAGCGGCGAACTCGTTGAATCCAAGCCATTTGCCTACGGTATGATCTCAGCCGTCCGCTTCAAACAAGAAGGCACGATGATGGTCGTAAACGGCATCGAAATTCCAATGACAGAAATATCGGATATATCGATGTAAGTGGTAAGTGAGGAGTGAGAAGTGGTAAGTGGTAAGTGGTAAGTGGTAAGTGAGAAGTGGTAAGTGGTAAGTGTGAAGTGGTAAGTGATAAGTGATAAGTGATAAGTGGTATGTGGTAAGCGGTAAGAGGTAAGCGGTAAGCGGTAAGTGGTAAGTGGTAAGTGAGGAGTGAGGAGTGAGGAGTGAGGAGTGGTAAGTGAGGAGTGAGGAGTGAGGAGTGAGGAGTGAGGAGTGAGGAGTGAGGAGTGAGGAGTGAGGAGTGAGGAGTGAGGAGTGAGGAGTGAGGAGTAGTAAGTGGTAAGCCACTTATTTGGTGGTAAATTATATTAATACTCCCCAAAGTCCCCAAAGTCCCCAAAGTCCCCAAAGTCCCCAAAGTCCCCAAGTCCCCCAAGTCCCCAAACTCCCCCAAACTCCCCAGAAAAAAACGCCGAGGCCCAAATAGAAGAAAACTGAATTGCGAATTACAGATAGAAACACTATTGCCGCGTGATTGAATCAACAGAATAATAGAACAGTATAACCATAACAAATACAACATTTTAGTAATTCTCAACTATAGCATTATCAATTATCAATGTAGAAAGGAGGTGAAGTAGATGGCAGAAATCAACGGCGTTTCGCTACCGTTTCTGCCCGCCGGTGGGATTAGTGAGCTCAAAAGACAGCCCTTGCCGCTTGATCAAAGCATGCCGCGAACATCGTTTCGGGAAGTATTTGAGCAGGAAATAGGCAAACTGAAATTTTCGGCACACGCCCAAAGCCGCTTACAAAGTCGAGACATAGCGCTTTCTCAGGAAGACATGGGGCGGATAGAATCGGCTGTGGCAAAGGCAGAAGCAAAAGGTTCGCAAGAATCGTTGATACTCCTTAGGGATATGGCGTTTATCGTCAGTATTGGCAACAAAACGGTCATTACGGCGATGCAGAATGATGGAGCCGAGCAGAATGTGTTTACAAATATTGACTCGGCAGTGATGGCGTAGGATAGTCGGTAAGTCGGTAAGTCGGTAAGTCGGTAAGTCGGTAAGTCGGTAAGTCGGTAAGTCGGTAAGCCGGTAAGCCGGTAAGCCGGTAAGTCGGTAAGTCGGTAAGTCGATAAGTCGTAAGTTGTTAAGTCGTAGGTATATAAGAATTTTTTGTTATTATACCTGCTGAACGTTGTAATTCGTAGGTCGATAAATTAGGATAGCTACTGGAAGGGTACAGTACAATGATTTATCGGAAAATTGCCTCCGGGCAGGACAATGAAAGATAGTATTTACATTGAGAGGTTGGACCCTTGGTCCGGCAATCGGCCGGCGGGAAATCTCTCCGAATTCGGTGCAAATTCTGATTGACTGACGAATTTGCCCACCTATAAAACATTATAATAATTTTTATTCGGAGTTTATCATGGCACTCATTCGTTCTTTAACATCTGGTACAAGTTCTCTTAAAGCACATCAACAGAGACTTGACGTTATTTCAAATAACATAGCAAACGCAAACACGGTCGGATACAAAGCAAGTCGTACGACTTTTGCCGATCAATTCAGCCAAACATACGGACTCGGCAGCGCGCCGAACAATATCGCAAGTGGCGGTATAGGTGGTATTGACCCACTGCAAATCGGCTTAGGTGTGAAACTTGGCTCCGTAAAAGTCGATTTCTCCCAAGGTTCGATTCAAAGCACAACACGCCCTCTTGACCTTGCTTTACAAGGTGAAGGATTCTTTAGCTTTAAGCTCAACGGTCGTGATATGTTCTCCCGTGCAGGTGCATTCTCACTCGACAAAAAAGGTAATTTAGTCGATAGCGCATCGGGCGCTTATGTTCAGGGCTATAATCTCGAAACAGACTCGGCGGGTCGTGTGACAAAAGATTCCAACAGTGCTAATACACTCCTCCGTAAAGTGGCTAATGTACAGATATCACCGACCTTTAAGTCGGCTCCACGTCAGACGCAAAATGTGTCTGTTTCCGGAAACTTAAATGCAATTTCCGGTGTTGGAGATGCATTTAGTACCAGTATTTCGATCTATGATAATCAAGGTGCACCGCATGCGTTGAATTTAAAATTCACAAAAAGTGCAGCCAATACTTTCGCGTTAGAAGGCACAATCGACTCGGTATCGACTCCATTGTCCGGCGTGCCTACATCAGTAACATTTAATCCGGACGGTACATTAAGCACTCCGCTTAATTTTACTGTCGCCGCCAGCGATTTAAATACAGCGCTCGGTTCGGTCGCCTTCGACGCTACCACTCCCCGCGACGTAAAAGTCACTCTTGCCAATCCGAATGAACTCCTGGCAGGATTAACACAGTATTCCGGACAAAATACCGTCACCGCTCGCGAGCAAGACGGCTATACCGCCGGTGATATCGCCAGTATTTCGGTCGATCAGACCGGTAAAATCATCGGTGCATTCTCGAATGGACAGTCCGAACTCTTAGGTCAGGTCGTGATTACGAAGTTCATCAATGCCGGCGGCTTGGTCAAAGAAGGCGGTAACTTCTTCTCCGTATCTCCCAATAGCGGCTTGCCTGCTGTCGGTACAGCGGTCGAAATCTTCCCGTCAACGCGCGTCGCGTCCGGTTCGCTCGAAGAGTCGAATGTCGATCTTACCGAACAGTTTACCGATATGATTACAACGCAACGGGCGTTCGAAGCAGCGGCAAAATCTATTGCCACGAGCGATGAATTCCTCAATACCATCAATCAGCTCAAACGATAATCTAGTCTGAGCTAGAACTACAGAAGCCGTTTATTTCTTAGGAAGTAAACGGCTTTTTTAATTGTTATTTGAATTATACTGCACCAAAAAAATCCTTCTTTTCCTACAGAATCTACCATCCTTCTCCGATATTGCGCGAGCGCAATTGCCGGAACATTTTCTCTTGGCAGCGCCTGCTCACTCCGGGTGCGTCGAATTCCCACCGCACAAGAAATCTAAGAACGCAATGAAAAAAAAACGAAGACCCGTCGCTCATGCTGCCGGTATTTCAGGGTAATTCTGTAAGTTGCATTTGTAGGACAAAATAGAACATCAGTACATATCATACAGTCGAAAGGAGTCCAATGGTTCATCAACTGCTCAATACCAAGTCGTAGCAGTCGTAACAACGTGCGCCGGAATATAGTACTCCACTCGGTGAATATCATCGGGCGGGCATGAGGTGCCTCAATGGCCAATCTGCAAAAGACAGTATATTCCGATTTCAATGCAGGACAAGCTAAAGCGTTCTGCCGAAAAGCGTTAGATGGAGGCGCTGTAGCTCAACTACAGCAGGAAAAATAATTACTTTCTTTAATTTACAACGAGAAAATCTATGACACAATCTACAATTCTCCGCCGTTCAGCGTCGGCAGTAGCTGCTGCAGGACTACTTCTCTTCGCGGCGTCATGTTCGAATGAAACGACATCTGTCGTTGAATCAACGTCCGAAACATCAATTCCTCAGGCAACAGCCGGCTATCAATATGTGCCGAATCAATTGCTGGTGAAATTCCACACAACTTCCAATCCAAGCGGGCGCTCACGCTCACCGCTTTCTATCATTGCTGCTGTCATCGGCGGTGACGTTATCGAAGAAATCAAGACCGAGGCAATGACCCTCGCCGGTGCCGGGTCGTTTTATCTCGTCAGCACAAAATATGAAACAATGGAGGCAATCGCTCTCCTGAAAGACCTGCCGGAAATCGAATACGCCGAGCCGAATTACATCTACCGGCACACAGCGACTTCCAACGATCCGTATTATACCACCGGCAATCTGTGGGGAATGTACGGCGATGGAACCACGCCGAACAACAAATACGGAACACAGGCAACGAAAGCATGGGCAGCAGGTAAAGTCGGTACAGCCAATGTTTGGGTGGGAATTATCGACGAGGGCTATATGTATTCTCATGAAGACTTAGCCGCAAATGCCGGTAAAAATGCCCGCGAAGTTGCAGGAAATGGTAGAGATGATGACCGCAACGGGTATATCGATGATGTCTATGGATGGGATTTCGCAGGAAACAACAGTACCGTCTTTGATGGTGTCGATGATGATCACGGTACGCATGTTGCCGGTACTATCGGTGGTGTGGGCGGTAACGGAAAAGGCGTCGCCGGTATGAATTGGAATGTTCGCCTGATGAATGCGAAGTTCTTGGGAGCAAACGGCGGTACAACCGCCAATGCCGTGAAGTCGGTGGATTATTTTACGGCACTCAAGCAAGCGCAGGGGCTCCAACTCGTAGCTACCAATAACTCCTGGGGCGGCGGCGGCTATTCAAAGTCACTCTTCGATGCTATCGAACGCGCCAATCAAGCAGGTATATTATTCATCGCCGCAGCAGGGAATAACGGTTCGAATAATGATGCAACTCCTTCGTATCCTGCTTCTTACACGAATGCTAATATTATTGCCGTTGCCTCAATTACCAGTACAGGCGCTATCAGCAGCTTCTCGAATTA
>JBPOHH010000690.1:0-2788 GCA_052035765.1 Bacteroidota bacterium | reverse complement strand
GCAAGCTAATTCTCTTATTTAATTATTACAAGGATATATTATGCGTCGTGAAATACGAAAATGGTGGTCGCCCCGCCTCAACAAAGAAATGGAAATCGTCGCCTACGGTACGTATGGCTTCGCGCTCCTGATGTTCCCCACAGCAGCAGCCGATTATCTCGAATACGAGCGCTTTCATCTCATCGACGCCATTCGTCCTGCGATTGATGCCGGCAAGTGTAAGGTGTATTCCATTAACAGCATTAACTCCGAAAGCTGGCTCAATTCCCGCATGAAGCCGCGCGACAAAGCTATCCGTCATCAGCAGTATAATGGCTATATCACCGAAGAAGTGGTGCCGTTTATCTATAATGACTGCGCAGGACGCGTGCCGATTATCACGACCGGTGCGTCGCTTGGCGCCTTCCACGCGGTCAATACCGTTCTCCGCAGACCCGATATTTTTGACGGGTTTATCGGCATGAGCGGCACGTATGACCTGAAAATGTACGCCGGAAAGTACTATGATGAGAACTGCTATTTCAATTCTCCCGTGGACTATATGCCGAATCTCTACGACGAAACCTGGCTCGGCAAGCTCCGTCAGAAAAAACACCTCCATTTCGTTACCGGACAAGGCAATTACGAAGCACCGGAATGTTCGAAAGAAATGGGACGCATCCTCAGCGCCAAAGGCATCCCGAATGAAGTCGATGTTTGGGGACACGACATGCCCCACGACTGGCCGACATGGCGCAAGATGTTGCCGTATTATCTGAATTATAAGTTCTAAGTGATTGTTTTCCCTTGCCTTCCAGACGCTGAAGAGTTTTTAACGCAAGAGGCGCAAAGGGCGCTATAATAGAATAGCCCATGAATTTTTTTCATGGGCTATTTCTTTTAGGGCTAGTCACACTGAACTTGTTTCAGTGTCTCCCTGGCTGTGTGGTCGTGTTTTATTCGTTGTGGTGGAAATTATGCCGAAATATTGCCTTGACATTTTCAATCTGTATCGCATCGCCTATACAAAGAATCAAATAGTCTGTCCAAGAATCCCATCGATCTCCACTTGGTATATAGGCGTAGAACATCGTTTTTAAATCATCTACTAGATTTTCCTCGTCTGTAAAATACGTCATAATGTGATCCGATGAAGGGTATATACTAGTCAAATATACCAAAACATCCCAAGCGTATCGTGCATTATTTCCGGCAAAAGCAACACCTACTGGATTTAACGAAATAAGATAGGTGATAAACTTATCTGTTTCCGGTGATTCAACGATATCACATCCAAGTAAAACAAACAACATTGAATTCTCAATTCTCTTGCTATCAAAGGCAAAATCGATTGTTTTGGTTTCCGCTATTTTTACTTCCCGTTCAAGATATGTACCAATGGGTTCAAATTTTATTTTCATGGTAATAAATTGAGTAATAAGACAATAGAACGCGGCTGTAACTGATATAGCACGATTGGATATAGTTTGTTAATATCAACGTTCGGTACCTTCATCTTTGGGCAGCATATCTTCAGGAATAAAGACAGTATATGTAAATTGTCCTGCGATTGTTGAATCCTGAGTGAGGTGTACATTCCTATAGACCTCCATCAGCTTATGAAAAAGCAATCTTAATTCGTGTGGACCACTCCTAAATCCATACGCACTTATAGAATACGTCTTACATCCGGATTTAATAATTATATTTCTTGTCTGATCACAAGTCCATGGCGCTTGGTACTTTTCACGTAAACTATCAAGTTCTAACGCATTGATTTTCTGACAAATACTTGCTAGATCTGACGTGCTGAGCTTACCACGAAATAATCCTACGGTATCGACATGCTCAATACCACAGAATAGAAAATTACCGCTGCTGTCAATTTCTAATGACATTACCGGGCAAGTTCCATAGCAACCGCCGGTACTAAAATTCAGCACATCAAAGGTAAGTCTATTTTTTACAGTTACTTTCTTTAGTTTAATTCTTGCTGTGTCGATTTTATTGTCTTCACAGATATCTTTCATTTCTTTATCTAAGGGATTGAGAATTAGTTCTCTCTCGGTTAATTTTTCAATCAGGAATCGAAATAGCTTTTTTTCACCTTTTTCATGTTGAGGATGTTGTGATAATCGTTCTTCGATAAAGAGCGTATCATTCTGCAGTGAATATCTTGAAAACCTTGTAAAATCATCAAAATACGTACATAATGAGTCTTCAAAAGAAAATGAAAGTAGCTCCTCTCCCATATCAAGGTTAATTAGTTTCTTTCCGGATGGATTCGGTTTTGGTGGGATTTTGATCTGTTCGACTATCCAATCTCCCTTTATTGCCGCTCGCATTTCTTCATCACTCGTACGATTGCAGCCGATGCAGAGGAGAGTCAAGGTGATGAGAATGCCGATGTGTTTCATGGTAATTGGTTGAAAAATAAAAGAATAGAGCACCGATGATGTTGGTTAGTATGGTTTACGCAGTGGTAGCTGATATCTATTGTTGAAACAAACGATTAATTTGATTGATCTTCACTCTCCTACCCCACCCTTCATAAACTCTTTAAATTGAAACTGTCCCGATACTGTTGAGTCTTGCGTAAGAGTTGCACTTCGGTAAAGTCCCATTAATTTTGATACTAATAATTTTACTTCTGGTGGTACCTCGTTATCACCTTCAATTCTAGTTGAATATATTCTGTCGTTTGCCTTTATCATCATGCCAAGCGTAGAGATACAATCAACATCGCTTGTGTACACCTTTTTTAGGTTCTCGATTGAAATAGCGCTGTACTTCTGCTTTAAAAGCATGA
>JBPOHH010000901.1:0-3131 GCA_052035765.1 Bacteroidota bacterium | reverse complement strand
GCCCTTTTCAATCGGCGAAAGCCACGCATCCTGCTTCCCTGTGTCACCAATTCCAAGGATTTTCTTGGCATAATACTGATACGGACACTTAGCATACGTCTCTAAATCGGTGATGGAGAATGGATGTTCCGGTAAAGCTGATTGATTCTCTTCCTTACTCTGCAAACCATGCGAGAGAATTTCCTCGGTAAGTGATGCACTTGCCGCAATGAACTCTGCAGTCTGCGCGATGCGGAGTTCGTTTTTGTCCTCATCGTTCAGCGCTTCTGCATCCCGAGCGAGCAGGAGCAAAGCTTCTTCTTTCGAGGCAATTGCATCGAGCCATTGTATATCGTTCCACTGCTGAAGTTGGTCACCGGACAATGTTCCTGCTGCCGCTCCGCGCTGTAATTCCTTCAAATTATACACTTTCGCATCTTCCTGCAGCGAGGATACTTTCAGCAATGCATCTACAAAAGGTGACCTCACTGTTTCCCGGCCGTCATTGTGCATCGGATAGGTGAGATAGAGCCGCTTTTCTCCCGATTCGAGGGCGGGAGTATTATTGGTAATTGCCTGATAATAGAGCATACGTTCGGCTTTGATGAAGCGTTCCTCCGTTTCGGGAAGTTCTTTCCCGAGAAAGGTTTCCGGGGTATAGACTTGTGGAAATTCACCGTCAAGCAGTCCGCAGAGGATGGTCACTTTATACGGAATTCCGCGCGTTTGCTCAATCGACGTGACCGTGACTCCGTAGGTCGATTTCTCGAGAATTTGATACTTCCCGGCGATGGTTGCTGTGCGTAATTTATCGCTGTACTCTGCAAGTGAACGTTGAATGGTGGGATTCCGCTGTTTGTCGATTGCCGTCATTTCTTCGGCGATGCGGAGGATTTCCGAGAGGGCGCGGGCATCTTTTTCCACTTCTTCAAGCAGGCGGATATAGTCAGATTTGACGGGCTTGTAAGCTGCGATATGTTCATAGAAGTCAAGAATATTCTGCCTGATTTTCAAGCGTTTAAGCATAGTATCGGTGAGAATTCTGTAAAAATCAGCCGGTGTCATGCGCGATGTTTTTTGGGGTAAGTAATTGACGAGCGCCGTGAAGTCAGCGAACGCGCGGCGGGTTGATTCGAGGTGCTTTTGGGTGGTGGAGAGTTCCATTTCATCCGTCAATTCACTCTCATTCATCAATTTCAGGCGCGCTTCGAGCTTGATGATTGCCCGTTGTAACTGTTTCGTCCAATAGGACGCTCCACCGAATTTCTCACCTCCGGTAATCCGCAGTCGAAGTGCAGTTTCGTATAAATTAGCTCCATTTAACTCCACCTGCGCTCCGTCAGCATCAAAACGCATAATTGTTAAGTACGGACTCTGCAATGCGCGGTGAATATCTTCCCTTCTGTATCCACGATTAACAATATCAAGCACGGCAAAGATGGCAATTGCCACCGGAGACTTGGCAAGCGGAAAACGGTCAGTGATATTGGCAGGAATCGAATACGTGGCAAACATCTCGCGGAAGAGTCCGGAATACAACTCCGGCTGACGGATTGCTACACAGATTTCGGCAAGCGGAATGCCATCTTCAAGATGTAAATGCCGGATCAGCTTGGCAATTGCCTTCACTTCATCGGCGCGTGTATCAGCAGCAAAGACAGATACTTGCCTGCTGAGTCCGCGATGACGGATACGTCGCTCGGTATTGAAAAGCCACCGCCGCAGATATGCACCCATCGGTGTAAAAATACATTCATCATCGGGCGTCGTGTCGTGAATAATCGGAATATCATCGAGAGGCGCACTCCGGAATCCCGCATTGACAAGATGAGCATGCGTTTCGCGGAGATTTCCAAAGAGTGGTCCGTTTTGTTCCGAATAATCGAGATGTATCGCCATCGGGGTTCCGGACTCGGCAAAGCGAACGAGAAATTCAATCTCGGGTTGCTTGTATTCGCTGAATCCTTCGATAAAAATCGGATATTCTTCTTCAATCGTAAATTTATTCAGGGCAAGGAGTTTTTGGAGGATAGCAGGTTTGTCGAGGAAGGTCGTCCCCAACGCTTTCTCGTATTCTTTGCACAATGAATAGATATCGCGGAGTCGGGGAAGATCGAAGTCGAGTTCGCTGTTGGTGCGGGAGATATCTTCGAGAAGAGATTCTGACGAGACGCCGTCTTCTTTCAATCCAAACACGACCGAAGAGAGGCGTTCCATCGTCGCCGGTGAGAGCGACTTCCCTTCTTGGGTAAAGAAAGCAAGGTTCGCACGATCGGCAGCTTCCTCAAACAGTGCAAGCCGGTACGCGTCCGATATTATCCTACACGTATCCTTCGGAAATTCTCTCCGGTATCGGTCGCGGATGAATGATTCGAGGGTCATAATTGAAGGCGTATCGACCGGCATTCGGGTTCGGCTAAATTCATCTCGAATATATTTACGCTGCAGCAGTCGCACCTGACGTCCGGTAGGTACGATGTGGATATTGGGAGTAACAGACAGGAATTCGTGCGAGGAATACGAGCGTTCAAACGCTTGATTATACAGTACATACGCCATAGTAACAGGATAATATATGATGGGATATCGGCTCTGTGACCGATGAGAGAGACTATCAGGAAAATAAATCGTTCACAAAAATACTCAATACCGTGGAAGTGGGTCAAGGATTAATTTGCAGGAAGCATCAAGTCGTCTATTTCGTTGAATGATAGGTAGTTTTTGTGTATGGTGTGTGTAGGATGAACTTTTATTGGGTTATATAGTCAAAACAGTTTATCTTTGTAACCAAACAAAAATAGGGTGCTTTTTGTTCGGGTAAATACAAGACCTTACAACAAGCTATCGCGTATGAATATTGCTCCTGATTATCCTCTTTTGTCTGACGAAGAACTCTTCGAGCTCGTCAAGCAGCACGACGACAAGGCCTTCAGAGTGCTCTACAAGCGCTACGACAAGCGTCTTTTTGCGTACTGCACAAAGGTTGCTGCCGGTGAGCGGAAAGTAGCAGAAGATTTATTTCAGATGACGATGACGGCGGTATATGAGAAGCGGGAGTCATTTTTAGGCGGGAGTTTTGTGGCGTGGCTGTTTACGATTGCCCGGAATTTCAGTATCAAAGTCACGCAACGGGCGAATTACCAACGGAATAC
>JBPOHH010000420.1:0-8664 GCA_052035765.1 Bacteroidota bacterium | reverse complement strand
TGGTTCGAAAATGTGAATTCTGAAGCAAGTATTGAAGAAGTGTATTCTCGAATACTCGGGCTTGCAGTCTCCGGTCCACCCTGTGAAATTACCTGGGAGACAAATGTAAGCTGCCTGGCGACGCGTACGGCTACGATATCCTGTCCGTCATTACCGGCACAGGCGACGACGGAATACACGGTGCTACCTCTGAATTTACCGAATGTTCAGCTCTCGACCTTTTCGGCGCGATTCCCTGATGTCCCACCCGGCACTACGGACTATCAGGATGTGACTGTGACTGCCGTAACCGACAGTATCGTCATTACTTCCATCGTCTTGTCAAATACTGACTTTACCATCGAAAATGCACCTGCCCCTGTATGGAATTTGAACAAAGGGGAAAGCAAAACCTTCCGTGTGCGCTTCACCCCAACCGATTCATCGCTTACTTTTGCCGATATTCGGGTGCTTGGGAATATGTGTTCAAGTACTACCATGTACGCCCTTGGCGGTTACTCATCCTATCGTAAGCCGTCGGCACGTCTTCAGGTGAGCGCGCCGAATGGTGGAGAACGTTTTGGCGTAGGGGATACGACCACACTTCGGTGGACAGGGCTGCTGCCGATTGACACCGTACGGTTGGAATATTCCGTCGATGCCGGAGTGAATTGGCTGCCGATCGCCGAAAAAGCTTGGGGGCTTGAATATCTTTGGACGGTGCCGAATACACCAAGTAATCGTTGTCTCTTACGGGCGACGCAGTATCGGAAACCAACCCTCGATTCGGTAAAAACGCTCGCTCATTCCGGCGGTCGTGTCACCGGGGTATGTTTTCATCCCGATGGTACACGCGCAGCTACCATTGCTTCCGGCGGTGAATTAAGAATATGGAATGCGGAAAGCGGAACAATGCTTGTACCTTCCAAATCATTGACTTCGAATGTCGGGAATTGTATCGATTGGAGTCCTGACGGTCAGCGAATTGCCGTCGGTGGCAACAGAATTGAATTTTTCGACGGTGATTCCTTTGATTTTGTTCAGCGGTTAGACTCCGGCACTATTACATCCTGTGCTTTCTCCGATGATGGGCTGTATCTCGCCACGGAAAATTCTTCGCGGAATAAAATCGGACTGCTGAGCATGCAAACACAGAATATCGCTCAGTTTTCCTCCGGTCATACCGGTCCGGTGAACCATCTGTCGCTCGTCCGGGGCACGACCAAGGAATTTGGATTGTTAACCGGAAGTACCGATCGTACTGCCCGCCGGTCATCGGTGAAAGTGACGCTTGATGATATTACAAATGGATTACAGGTGACCAATTCTTCAGCCCTCGACTTCATGTCCTCCGATATCTGCGTTGCCTATCTTGCCAATCCAACCGACACCGGCAGCGCTTGCGCGGCGTTTCAAAATGGCGATTTAATGTTGTACCCCTCGAAAGCCGTCCTGCGTCCCTTTGGCGGTGATGCGGTCAACGAAGCAGACTGGTCACCGGATGGTAAGTCCATTGCCTTTGCCATGAACTCCGGCGTTCTCGCTATTTATGATGTGGCAAGCAAGACTATTACCCGACGTTTGGATACCATTCGCAAGTCGGCGATTTCTATTCGCTGGGATGCCACAAGCAGTAAAGTCATTGCCGGGTATCAGAATTCGGTGGCGGTGATATGGAAAATATTCGAACAAATTGATCAGCGAGATACATCAGACAATGTGTGGGAAATCACCACTCCCACACTGTCTGCTGCAAAAAATATAGACTTAGGAACAGTGACTCTCAATTCTTCTCATGATTCGGTGGTGCAGGCAATCCTCTGCATTTCGCAGAATCCTCTCTCGACATCCCGGCTCGATACGGCGGTGATTAGTAATGACCCGGACGGCGCATTTCGCATCGTCTCCGGCGTTCCTGCCGAATTTCCGTCCGGCTTGCCTGCCTGTATTGCTGTCGAGGTAGGATTCACCCCCAAAAAACTCGGACTCGCCACGGCGACGCTCCGCTTGTACTCCAATGGACAGACCTTCGATGTCCTTCTGAGTGGTATAGGAATTGACCGTGAAATTTCCTTCCCCGAACTGGTGATTAATTTCGGTATGGTACCCGTCGGAATTGCCAAAGATACACTTGTTGACCCCTCGACTACCAATACTGCAATTCGTCCACTTACAATAACACGCACGACTATTGCCGGACCCGACATAAAGCAATTTGTTGTGATTGGAGGAGATACAACAATCACGCTCGCCTCGCAAGAGTCGTCCAAACTCCTTCTCCGGTACGCACCACGGGCAATAGGCCGCACGAGCTCACGCGTGAAAATTGAATTTACCAGAGAGGGAATGCAGCCGACACCGGGTTCGCCAATCTACCTCCACCTCATCGGCGAAGGTATCTGCGGTATCGACAGTTCGCGGGTGATGAACGTTGGCTTAGGCAAGGAAATTCCTGCCATTGTCGGCGCTTTCATCAGCGTGCCGGTCGTACTGAGTCCACAGGCAGCACAGTCCCGCGATATTCTATCACAGAAAGTATATTGTAGATTTTCATTCGATGCTACGATGCTCTTTCCGCTTGAACCTATGCCGGTCGGAACGCTGGAGGGTTCACGTCGAACCGTGACCTTCGAAGCCGATAGAATCCTGTCGAGCGATACGCTGCTTCTTCTGCCGATGCTGACGATGCTCGGCACCGACAGCATGGTCACCGTGCGCATTGACTCCCTGTATTTTGATGATGGCGGCTGTCCTTTGAAAATAGAAACCGATTCGGTAACGGTGAAATTCACGGACTTATGTACTGCAGGAGGCACTACCCGGCTCCTGGCAGGTTCGCCGGTTACGAATGTCACTCTTCATCCAAACCCTGCAAACGACCATCCGACAATCCTCCTCACCCTCGCGGAAGACTCACCGGTTACTCTCACGATGCTCAATGCACTCGGGCAGGAAGTAGAAGTAAGGAACGAACAGTACGGGCGAGGAAGCCATCGAATAGCGATGGACGCCACGGATATTCCGGCCGGCATGTATTCCCTGCGACTTGTGACAAGAAGTGAAGTGAAAGTCGTGCAATTTATAAAATGGTGAAATTCTGTATGAAATTAGTGTCAACTATTGTATTCCACGAATGGATTAATTTATATGTACTTTATGACCACACCCTATGAAACACTACATCCTCTTTTTTGCTATCCTCTTGAGTATTCAAAAGTTGAATGCTCAGTCGTTGAATTTATTCGGAATTGATGCATCAAATTTTCCGACAATAAAGGGTAAATTCTATGCCCTCGATGCTGCCGGAAAGCAACAACGTCCGGGCAGTAATGAGCTGAGTATCAATGAAAATGGGGTATCCCGTACGATTACCAGTGTATTATGTCCTGTTGAAAATGAGACGAAAGCTATCTCTTCCGTTCTAGTAATAGATGTTAGCCCTTCGATGAGTAGAAAGCAAATCGGTGGAATTAGTAATTTAGACTTAGCAAAATCTGCTGCAAAAGTGTGGATAAAAGAAATGCCTCTTGGTAAAAGTGAGTGTGCAATTACAAGCTTTGATAGTAGGAATTATTTAGTTAAAGACTTCACGACAGACTATAACGTACTGTGGAATGCTATTTCTTCTCTTCGACTGGATGGTGGGGGAACTGATTTTGATGCTGCATTACAAAATCAAATGGCCGGCGGCTTGGTGGTCTCAAAGAAATCTAAACATGCTAAAGTGATTGTTTTTCTCACCGATGGAGAAGGGATGGGTAATGAATCGGCAATCATAGCAGAAGCACTCAGACAGAACTGTGTAATTTACAGTATTGCTATTGACATACGCGCAACACCGCTCGTAAAAAATATTGCAAAAAGCACTGGTGGAATGTATTTTGAGAATGTCAAAGACCTGCCCGAAATTGAAAGTATTTACCGTTCAATTTTGCAACATGCTCAAGGTGCTACTCCCTGTGATATTTCGTGGACAAGTGCACCTGAGTGTTCGATCAATGAACGTACCTGTGAATTACAATGGAATTCCATGAATTCTAAATCTTCCTATGTCTTACCTCAAAAAGCACTTGCTTCGTTAGAAGTTAATCCTTCTTATGTGAATTTCGGGAATAGAGTTCCTTTAACTATTACAGATACTGTCATCACACTTGTCGCTAAAGACTATGATTTTACAGTTAAAGATATCAAGAAAAAACACGGAGCAACAGATTTCTCGGTAGTGAATACTACCTTCCCGATATTGATACCTAAAAACACAAGTAAGTCTTTTACCTTGAGGTTCACTCCTCTCGATTCAATAATGACTTATTCTAGCTATGAAATAGAAACAGATATATGTCCGAGATATATCAGCATGAGCGGTGGATTCCCAACACAAAAAACGGTAAATCCGACCATTAAACTCACCCATCCCAATGGCGGTGAAGTATTTGGTGTAGGAGGAGATACGGTGATTACATGGGATGGCATTGCACCCACAGATACTGTTCGAATAGAATATAGCAGTGACAGTGGCAAAGTATGGAGCATACTGACAGATAAAGCAAGTGGTCTGAAATATCCCTGGCAGAACATTCCAAAACCTGCGAGTGATAATTGTAAAATCAAAGTAAAGCTCAATAATTCTTCTAACGAAAGTCAAGCAGCAACTGCCGAGATGCTGCATACATTACAAGGACATGCATCAGAAGTTAATTCTGTTGAATGGAGTCCGGATGGCTCAAGAGTGGTCACGACGGGTGATGATAAGACGGCAATTGTTTGGTCTGCTTATACAGGTGCAAAAATTGTAACATTTTCCGACCATATAGCGAGAGTCAGGAAAGCGGTTTGGAATATAGATGGAACAAAAATTGTGTCAGTGAGTGATGATAAAACCGTCAAGATTTGGTCTGCAAATAGTGGACAAATAATCTTTACACTCACCGGACATAATTCAAGAGTGATGGATGTAGCATGGAGTCCGGATGGAACGAAAATAGCGACAGCTGGTGCAGATCAACGAATCATAATTTGGTCAGCAATTGATGGTGCAAAGCTCTACACTTTTTATGTTTCTGGAGGGACTTTTAGGAGTTTGGTGTGGAGTCCTGACGGAACTAAAATTGCAACTGCATCTGACTTAGATGCAATTGTATGGAATGCGATTTCCGGTACAAAACTATTTACCTATAAAGGCCATACAAATACTGTTTATAGTGTGAATTGGAGTCCGGACGGTACAAAACTCGTGACGGCAAGCTACGACAAAACAGCCAGCGTGTGGTCAGCCGTTGATGGAAAAAAAGTATTTGATCTGCTCGGACATAAGTCTCTGGTCCTTGCAGCCGAATGGAGCCCAGACGGTACTAAAATCGTCACCGGATGTATGGATAGCACTGTCAGATTGTGGTCGGATATTGATGGATCAATGCTACAGACATTAAAAAAACATGTAAACTATGTCTATAGTGTGGAATGGAGTTCTGACGGCAGCAAACTTCTCTCAGCAAGCTACGACAGTACAGCGATTGTATGGTCGGCTACAACCGGTAACGTCTTGTGCGTATTACGAGCCCATACCTCTGTTCTGACAAATGCATTTTGGAGCCCTGATGATAGCCATATCGCTACCCTTAGCAATGACAGTACGGTCAGGATATGGAAATTTAATGACGGTGTATTTCAGGTAGATGAGTCAGATAGCGTGTTTAGAGTAATCAATTCGCTCCCCGCCTCACGGGACATTGACTTACGTCAGTGTTTGATTGGTTCTGAAAAAGACTCTGTCATCGAACGCAGTATTGAAAATACAGGTAGTATTCCACTGAGAATTGACTCAATTTCAATCACGGGAGACGATGCTTCGCTCTTTTCCATAGTATCCGGTCAGCCTCCGTATAGTATTGAACCCGGTGGCGGCAAGTCAGTCGAATTTCGTTTCCGTCCTCAGGTAGAAGGAGTGAAATCTGCTCAAGTACATATATATACGCAGGCAGATGCACTTGTACAAGCTATTAGCGGAGAGGGAGTTACCGGGCTTGTGGAAATTCTTGAAAAATACATCGACTTCGGTAGAGTGCGCGAACATTCTCTCAAAGACACCCTGCAAGCAGTGACCATCAAAAATACGCGTACCGTACCGCTCACCATCACCAATACCTACCATTCAGGTCCGAATGACACGGAATTTTCAACGCTTTCCGGTGGTGGGCAGCTCACGCTCAACGCAGGCGATACGGCGCGCTTAAATCTCCGCTTTGCACCCAAAACCAGTGGCCGGACGAGCGGGCGATTGATGTTTGAGTATGATGGTGTTGGTAGTCCGGCAACCGTGCAGTTATTTGGAGAAGGTATTTGCGGTATTAATTCACGACCTACGTATATGGTTGGGTTGGGAACAGATATTCCTGCCGTCACCGGTGCGGTGGTCAATGTACCCGTGGTGGTAAAGCTGCAGACCGGGCAAACTCTTGATGTACTCTCCGAACGTATGTATTGCGCTTTGTCCTTTGATGCGAGTATGTTATTCCCGCTTGAGCCATTACCGATTGGTCAGATTATCGGCAATAGGAGAGTCGTACAAGTAGAGGCGCAACGCATTCCCGGTAACGACACGCTCTTCGTATTTCCATTTCTTACGATGCTTGGTGCAGACAGTGTCGTGACTGTTCGCATAGACTCGATGTATTTTGATGATGGCGAGTGCCCGATCAATGTGCAGGCAGATTCGGTACGTATCTCTATGATTGATATATGTACTGCGGGTAACTCTTCACGACTCCTTGCAGGCGCGCCGACGACGCGGGTAATGCTCGTGCCGAATCCTGCCGATGATAATCCGGCAATTATCCTCACACTTACCGAGGATACACCGGTGACATTGTCAATTTTTAATGCTCTCGGTCAAGAATTGAAAAACGTGCTTGGAAATTATCCTCGAGGAAGTCATCGATTGAATATCGATGTTGCCGATGTGCCGTCGGGTATGTATTCTTTACGGCTGATGACAAGAAGTGAAGCGAAGGTTGTACAATTTATAAAACGATAATATACAAGGAATTACACCATGTCAAAAGCCATACAACTACTTGCCGTCGCCATTGCGGGAATCCTTCTGTCTCAGAGTACGATTTCGGCACAGACTCCATCATCGACCGAACGCTACGGTCTATTCGGCGGGTACAATATCAATTTCCACTCGGCTGACTTTCGCGCCTTGCCCGGAGTACCGAATTGCTGTCCGAAATTTGAGAGTGGATCGGGCGGTGGGCTTGCCTTCGGAGCAATCTATGAAATGGCAATTTCACGTAAATTCTGGCTGACATTTCAGGCAGGTTTTGCCACACTCGATGCAACGCTCAAACGGTCGGAATACGTACCCGCACTTCGGGTAGCCGACGATTATTTATTTCCTGAAGCCGAGATAAGTCATCGAATTACAGCGCATCTCTCCTCAATGGGCATCGCGCCGATGATTACTGCGAATCCTGTCGGCGGATTGAGATTTCATGCAGGAATGGAAATTGCTTTTTTAGGTGCAATAAAGTACGACCAAGTCGAGGAAATGATGGTCGATGGACTCGTTTTTAAAGAAAATCTCAAGCGAACGAGGAATGAATTCTCGGGTGAACTCGGAAATGTAAGCGCAGTGCAATCTTCGATTGTGCTGGGAACGAGTCTCGAATTACCGCTCAATCGCTCGCGTTCGATGTTCCTTGCACCTCAGGCACTATTCCGCATCGGTCTCACCAATCTCACCGAATCCGAATCGTGGAAAGCAAATTCCTTTCAATTTGGTATAGCCGTAAAATTTGCTCCGCAATCGACTCCACCGGCAACACAAGAACGTCCTTCCTCGCCGCAAGTGATTATCCCGCCGCCGGTTGCTGATGTGCCGGTCAATTCACCCAAAACTCTGACGATGCCACTACTAGAATACCAAACCTACGGAGTGTCAGAAAAAGGCGAACAATTCGGGCTTGATGAAATTCGGGTAGAGGAGTTCATTTCCACGCAATTAAAACCGCTGTTGCCATATATATTCTTTGATGAGGGAGCTTCAGAAATTCCCGAACGGTATGTGAGAATTACTCCTCAATCAAAAGGAGATTTCATGCAGGCAAGTACCATCAATCTATCTACACTCGATGTCTATTATCAAAGCTTGAATATCATCGGCAAGCGCATGAGCGAGCATCCGACGGCGAGTATAAAACTAACGGGATGCAATGCTGGCGCTGCTGATGAAGGAACGACGAAATCACTATCTGCCAAGCGAGCAGAAGCGATTAAAAAATATTTAGTAACCGTTTGGAATATAGCAGGTAACAGAATCAAAACCGAAAGCCGGGGTCTGCCGGCGAATGCATCACGTTCCATCGATGCCGACGCATCTGCCTCCGAAGCAGAGAATCGCAGAGTCGAGTTTTCGAGCGATAATGCTGCTATTCTTGCACCGGTAATCTCTCGGGATACGTTGCGTAACACCTACCCGAAAACCATACGCCTCGTCAATACCTCGGGCAAACAATGGAGTGCGAATCTATTCTCCAAAGGGAAACAGCTTGCAACGTTGACTTCGTCCGCCGGCAAAACGATCGAATGGCATCCTGCTGATTATGCCGCTTCTCTTGGTGAGTCGGTGGAAGTATCAGCAAATGCAGAAGGTTGGGTGCCGGCACAGTCCACTATCCCTGTCGA
>JBPOHH010000432.1:0-3912 GCA_052035765.1 Bacteroidota bacterium | reverse complement strand
GAATTCACCATGACGATTCCGGCCAATATCAAGCGTCCTCCCGGTTCAACAACCAAACATTTGTTAAAAAAAGGTGTAGAACCCTTACTGCCGAACGATATTATTTATAGGAAGAAGCAAGGGTTTGATGCCCCAATTAAAGAATGGATGAGAAATCAATGGTTTGAGTACACCAAATCAACCATTATGAAATCACCCCTTATTGCTAATAGGATACTAGACGGTAATTTTATTAGCTATATGCTGGAATATCACCGAGCAGGAAAAGGGAAATTTGCTCGCCCTATATTCGCACTCCTAAATTTATGTTTGTGGCATAAAAGATATGTTGCCTAGAAGCAATAGTTCAGAAGCGTATCACTAGCAGGGATAAATGGTTTTCCATTGATAGCGTTTATGATAGCGTTCGGCTCTATCACGATTTGTATGGGTAGGTAAATTAGCATAATTTTACAGAATGAACAACGGCACAACAATATTTGAGATGGCTTTGCAACTAACGAAGCCATGGTTTATTAGTTCTGTATCCGTATCTTCGTCAGAGAATAGTAGCGTCGGTCAGCTGGATATCTATATAGATTTTGAGAGAGGTGGTTAATTTTTAGATGCCTCTGGGCTACGGTTTATATACAAGTTTACATGGTAATGTTCTGCTCCAATCTGATTATTTTTCTCTTCGGTAGAGATAAATGACTAGCGTAAATTTCTCCAGAGGAGAACAATGGTACTAGAAAATCTGTTGCAAAAGATTACCAAAGCTTCAGAGGAGCGAAATTTTAGACCAAACAGGTGAAATATGTTGCTCCTCAGGAGCTTAATTTCCACTAGTGATACGTTGCTATTAAGATTTAGCCCTGCCGGGGCAATTGTAATGAATGCTACATCTCAAAAATGTTAGCTATAAACTTGTGTATAAACCGTAGACCTCTGGGGTATTTTGTAGTGCCTATGATACGGATGAGCACAGTTGGCAATATCTAATTTTTTCGAGCACAAGTGATTTATCCATGCTCGCGTACCTAGAATAAAGAGTAGCATAGGCGAAGTAGTAACAGTAGCAGTACCTTGGGCACGACTTGGCAGCGGATTTACGTTTATGGTTGAGGCATATGCAATGCTATTAATTGAATATGAGATGCCAATAAGCAAAGTAGCTGCGAGGTTGCGTGTTGTCGCCAATAGATTGTGGCGGATGTTTAATTGTTGGGTGACAGATGCAGTGCACGCAGATAGTCTTGAAGGTATTACCCGTGTGGGCATCGATGAGACATCATCCAAGAAAGGTCATAATTACGTAACAGTCAGCGCAGATTTAGCAGAGAAACGCGAGGCATTTGTCCAAATTGGTCGAGGAGCTGATGCGGTAAAAGATTTCGCATCAGCTATTGTTGAAAAAGGCGGTAAAGTTGAAGCTATAAAACAAGTAAGTATAGATATGTCAATGGTATAAATCTCAGGGGTTACAGAACATCTACCATCGGCCGAGATTACATTTGACAAATTTCATGTATTGGTACTTTTAGGCAAAGCAATAGATGAGCTGAGAAAGGGTGAACGCAGAGGGAACGAATTATTGAAGGGTCACAAATCACCGTTCTTCATAATTACGAGAACCTAAGCACAGAAAAGCAGAATGATTTGGATTACCTATTGATAGCGTATCCTCCTTTGGGAGAATGATATAGATTAAAAGAGATGTTCACTGAATTTTGGAATATCAAAGATAGTGAATCAGCAGAATCATACTTGGCATTTTAGTATGACATGGTAATCGAGACAGACATACAACCATTTAAAAAATTTGTTAATACCATTAAAGGACACTGGTCAGGAATAATCAATTACATAAAATCGAGAATAAACTCTGGAATCATGGAAGGAATAAACAACAAAATACAACTTGCCAAACGAAGAGCCAGAGGATATCGAAATATGACTAATTTTACGAACATGATTTACTTCATCGCGGGAAAGCTAAAATTCAGTTACCCACACTATCCGTTATAGAACCATTTTTTGTATCAATTAGTTATGCTCGTGTGAAAATATATTTTAAAAAACTGCAACCTTTTTGCGGTTTTATGACACTTTGCTTACATGAAATCGAACAACACTTGGAAAACATACTCTGATGATGAGCTTTTCACCATGTTGGGTGGAAATAAAACCGAAGCAGACTGCAGCTTTGGGGAGCTATATCGTCGCTATTCTTACCGAATATTTGGCTACTGTCGCCGAATGGTTGGTGATGACAAAGCTGAGGATGTTTGCCAAGAAATATTCCTTTCATTTTTAGATCATGGGAGAAAACAAACTACCGTCATTAATGTTGGATCGTATCTTTTTAGGATTGCTCAAAATAAGACTCGTCGGTTCAAACGTGAAGAGACTAAACTTGCACTCGATGAATTTAAAGAAGAACTGTATAGCGCGGAGAATCACAATTATGAACAACGAGAGTTAAACCAATTGGTTATAAATGCGTTGGCGCTACTACCCGAAGACCATCGGGAGACATTAGCATTACAAGTCTATAGTGGAATGAGTTATAAGGATATTGCAACTGTGCGACAAGTACCGGTGAACACAGTAAAAAGCCATATCCTACGAGCAAAAAAGCAAATACGAGCAATATTACTTCCATTCTTTCAAGGCGAGTCAAAATAACCTTGATTCTCGAATGAATGTCAATTAAACGATAACTATGGATAATTCTCAATATACTCCGTCCGAATTAATAGATCTTGCGCTTGATTGTGAATTGGATCATAATCAAGCAACTAGCCTATTTGAGCAGCTCTCTCATGACAGCTCGTTGCAAGAAGAATTTCGTCAAGCAGTAGCAATACGAAGGGCGCTGTTGAATGATGTTTTAGCCAGCATACCATCCATAGAATTTACAAATAACTTGTTCCAGCGCGCCGGTATTGAAGTTCCAGTGGATGCGTATCCACCGAATGTTACTCAGTCAGGAGTAAATTGGGCATCGCTTGCAACCACTGCTGTTGTATTCTTAGGGGTAGGAATTTTTGCCATGTTCGGGTTAAGTAAGTTCTACGGAAATCATGAAGAAATACACAAAGGCTTTTCGATTAATCTCCCTAAAATATACGAGTTAAAAATAGCGCAGGAAACAATCTCTGCATCAAATAATGACGGTCAATTGTTGAAGAATTCAGAAAACACCCTCTCACCTTTTCACACACCTACCTATCACCACAAGCAGAAGGCTAGTAAAGGCACAGCCGATAGCATTACCATAATGTCCGAAAATGACAGGGCAGAGCTATCGGTTGGCCTTTCTTCTGTTGATTCTAATACAAGTAAAGGTTTACAGCAACAATTACAAAGAAAAACATCGGTATTACTCGAAACTAGTTTTCTTAGATATATCGGGATGAACTTCCTTTATATAGACAAAAAATCCTTCCAACCAGAAAATCCCGAGAGACAACTTCTAACACCAGCAATTGACTATAACCACATTCGAGGAAATTCTGCATTGGCAAAATATGCAAGATTAGAGTCAGAAGTAGCGACACCGGTTGGTAGTAGAAACAAAGCTGTTAGTGATTCCAAGTATGCACTAGAATTTAATGGGATTAGTGATCATATTGTTATTGACAACATTCCTAAGTCTATAGGAGTAACTAGCACCACGACAGCATGGATATATAAAATTACGGAAGCCGTCAACCAACAGTGGATAGTAGGGATGGGCGCGCGGCAAAGTTTAGTGGTACAAAAAGATGGAAGAGTCGCGATGACTAACTATCTAGCCAGTGGCAGACCTGAAAATAAGTTAGATACTGGATATTGGTGCTCGGTGGCTGATCCCGAGAAAGTACAGTTGAATACTTGGGTACACTACGCAGGCGTTGTTGAAACGGACTTAAGAAAAACTACATTGAA
>JBPOHH010000139.1:0-16670 GCA_052035765.1 Bacteroidota bacterium | reverse complement strand
AGGTTCCGGCAGAGGAAATAGTATTATTGTACCCACCGGCAATAGCGCCACTTGAAGCGCCGACAGATTGACTGTACCCACCGGCTACCGTACCATATTGAGCTGTCACGGTATTATTGCTTCCGCCTGAGATGACTGAGTGAGAAGAGCTGACATTATTGGTAAGACCACCTGCTGATACGCTATGAGCGCCGGTGACCGTATTTGTTTGTCCGCCGATAATCGAAGAGTAGGAGGCAGAGGCAGTGTTATTATCACCACCGCCGATGAACGCTTTGAAGCCGGTTGCACTGTTGGCAAGCTTCTTTTCGCCTTTAATTTCTGTTAATAATGCAATAGAGAGCTTATCCTGTGTAATAGCGCCGTCGGCTATTTTATTGCTTGTCACGCTTCCGTCAGCGAGCTTTGCGGTGGTGATGCTGCCGTCAGGCACGGTTTCAGAGTAGAAAGCATACGGAACAGCGGAGAGGGGAATACGGGAGAATTCGCTTTTGCCGTCATACGATATACCGACATACATTTGTCTGTCGAATTGAAAATTCTTGGGTAATTGCTTCTCGACGCCCAGCGTAAGATTAAAAAGCCCTTTGGATATTGGGGTTGTAAATTCCTCAACCCAGAGTGGCTCACCGCCGGTAAGCTTGTCGTAGAGTCGAACCGTAATCGTATGTTTCCCGTCGGGAATCGCCTGACTCGTTGAGTCGGTCAGCACACCTTGTACCGTAAAGGTACGCGGGATTTGTGCCGAAGCATGTTGACTGAGAGCAAATGTTGCAACTGCAACTGCACCAAGAAACAATTTTTTCATAGATGAACCTTGTAGAAATATGAGAGAATAGAGAAAGTTTTTTGTGCAAAAATCGTGAAAATATTGGTATTACAACTCGTTTGAACAGTGTTTTTTTATAGTCAGGGTAAATATAGTACAGGCGAAAGAAGAATTCTACGTAAATATACGTAGGTGTTCGAATTGCGAATGTACAATCGAGGCAGTCATTATGAAAAGGTATAGTATGATTGACTTGTGAAACGTACAATAAAAAAAGCCGAAACAATTGCTTGTTTCGGCTTTGTAACCGCTAATAAAAAATGCTTAGTAATCGTTACTTCGATTGAAGATTTTGGAGCACTTTCATATTGATTTTTTCTTCCCATGTTCTGATTGTGACTTCTCTAAAGCCGGGGTTCGAATTGTATTGCTGGAAAAATGGTACTTTGTCGATTGAATTACCATTATTAACCCAAATTTCTTGTGCTAGTTTAATTCCATCTTCAATCACACTTTTTGTGACGAAAGGAGATGGAGTGGAAGACACGTTTGGTACTCTTGCAGCAATTTCTTTTGATTGAGCGTTCGCCGGAGCAGATTGAATTGCTCCCATTGTAGGTGCAGGAAGTCCTGCTGCTTCAGCAAATCCCGGAACCAATTTAGCCAATAATGAATTAGTACTGTTAACCGATGCTTTAACGGCAGCTAACTCTTGCTCTTGTTCTTGAATCTTACGAGCTTGTTGTTCGACAATTGTACTTAATGAGTTAGCATTTAAGCCAACGGCAACGTTGATAGTGCTGACTGTTGGATTTGTAGAAGATGACCATGCTACACCGACCACTTTTTTATAATCAGATGCAGTCATCGCCGAAGGGGAGACAGCTACACCAAGTCCATTTGAACCGCCACTTGGAAGGATGTAATCACCTAATTTTACATTACCCATTACTTTTACAGGTACTTGTCCCATGAATGCGACTTTTTCGTATTTAGGTTGTTCTGCAGCAGATTTCATATTTCCAAGTACAATTGGCGCTGTAGAAATTACCATGAGTTGTGAAGCATTTTGAGTGTTTTTTGTTATGCCTCCACCAATTACTCCAACGATATCGCCTGCTGAGAATTTTTCGTCTTGATTAATACGTGGTAACCATTCGGCATAATCAGCAGATCCTGAAGAATAAGATACACCGAGATCACCTGCATGTGCTGCATTTTCGATACTTTCATAGTTGGATTTTTTAACTGCTGCCTCAGCCGTTTGGGCTACATTGAGAGCAACGTCCAACACACCAAGTGCAATTTCGGCTGCTGTCCAGCCGGCACCTGTACCAACGCATGCTACCGCGCAACCACCCGCATAAACAGCAGATGCAATACCCACGGCTACCTGTCCTGCTCCTGAAGCAGTTGAAAGCGCAGCGATAGTAATATCAACGTCAAATCCACGAATTGCTTCACCCCACTCAGGTGTCGCATGAAGTTCTGCAAGTGTTTCACCTTCAATTTGACCGATTCTGGTGCCGGAAGAATTTCGGAATTCAACAAAGTGATTGTCGTTGTCAGGATTATTTGCGTCCACCTGAATGCTAATACCATTTCCATCAGAAGGATTGATAAATGTGGCAACAAAATTTCCGTTGGCCGAACCATCACCTTCGACTTTAAATCCAGCCGAATATTTAGCACTAAATTCATCAGCGACTGCGGTTGCATCATTACCGAGAGCGAAGCCGTTTGCTCCTGCTGAGCTACTGTTACCAAGTGCAAATGAATAGTTACCTGTTACATCATTACCATTACCGCCAAGTACAGCGCTGAAGTTACCCGAATTTACAGTGTTACTTTGACCTCCGAGTATCGCATTATGATTTCCGCTGCTGATAGTATTAGATTGTCCGCCGGCAATATTGTTGTGTGTTCCTGCTGTAATCACATTTGACTGTCCACCCGTGACTGCGCCATAAGTACCGCCATTAAGTTTATTGGATGCACCACCGGCAATCGTACCTGCAGTGACCGAAGCAGCAATATCATTATCATTACCACCACCGATTGTTGCATCATTAGCATTACCGATACTATTGAGAGTACCTGAACCAATAAAATTATGAGCGCCGTTATCTATGCTATATGTAAATCCACCGCCAATGAAGTTATGTGTACCCGCTGTGATGGTATTCGACTGACCACCACCGATTACGTCATGTGTACCGGCAGTATGCGTATTACCTTGACCACCCACGATTGAACTATAATTTCCGGCAGTGATTGTATTGGTAGTACCTCCACCAATTAAGTTCTCTGTGCCGGCAGTATGTGTATTGCTTAGACCGCCGAGGATAGTACTGTTTGTACCGTTAGTAACAGTATTAGAAGCACCACCACCAATGAGGTTTTGGCTACCTGCTGCATGTGTGTTTGCTGAACCGCCGAGAATTGAACTGTTTGTACCGGTAGTTACATGATTTGTCGAGCCACCACCAATGAGGTTTTGGGTACCTGCATCATGATTATTACCTGTACCACCGAGGATAGTACTGTTTGTACCGTCTGTAACAGTATTAGAAGCACCACCACCGATGATGTTTTGGCTACCTGCAGTGTGTGTGTTTGTTGAACCTCCAAGGATACTGCTCGCAGTACCATCAGTTACAAGATTAGTTGTGCCACCACCGATAAGGTTGTGAGTGCCTGCAGAAACGGTATTTGATTGTCCGCCTGTGATTGCATTATGTGTTCCGGTTGTAATCGAATTTGATTGTCCACCACCGATAAACGCGTAAGTACCATTTGCACCGACTGAGTTTGAATTACCACCACTGATGGTAGAAGAGAAGCTATTTGCAGCAATAGTATTCGTATGTCCGCCACCAATGGTCGAAGCACTTGCGTTAGCATTAATGGTATTATTCGTACCGCCGCCAATGGTAGATGCATCAGCATCGGTTGTTATAAGGTTGGAAGCACCACCGGCAATAGTAGTAGTATCGGCGTCTGTGATGGTGTTTAACTGACCACCACCGATAGTAGCGTAGAAGGAAGTCGTTTGGATAGTATTGCTGCTACCACCGCCGATGCTGCTTGCAACTGCTGAAGTCGTCACCGTATTATCAATACCACCACTGATAGTAGAAGCGTCTGATTCATCAAGAATAGAGTTTTTCGAACCGCCGCCGACTGTCGTAGTATCTGAATTGTTAATTGTATTACGTTCACCACCACTGATAGTACCATAATAGGTGGTAGTCGTGATTAGATTGGAGCGTCCGCCACCAATGCTGCTTGCGACTGCTGTGGTGCTGACCGTATTATCCATACCGCCTCCGATAGTCGATGCATCGGAGTTAGCTTCTATCATATTGTGAGCACCGCCGCCAATAGTAGCAGAATCTGAAAGGAGAATGTCGTTGAGCTGTCCGCCACCATTAGTGCTGAAGTTACCGGTAATTAAATTGTCTGTACCGCCACCAATTGTCGAAGAACGTCCGGTGATTGTATCGCGTGATCCACCGCCGATTGTACTACTGTCATTGGTAATATAGTGGATGTATCCACCCCCTGTTGTACTGTAATTTCCGGTCGTTTTGTTTTGAAGACCGGAGCCGATATGAGAGTAGTTACCATCGACCGTATTACGTTCGCCGGCAACGATGGTGGAGTAATTACCAGTCGTACGGTTCGTATTACCGCCACCGATAAAATTATTAAGTCCGCTCGAGAAATTCGAACGTCCGCCACCAATGACAGAATAGCTGCTCGTACTGGATATGATATTATCCTGACCGCCACCGATTGCTCCGGAAACTGCCTGCATAGAATTATTACTTCCGCCGGCGATGGTACCATTGATTCCGGAAGTAGTATTGCTGAATCCACCGGATGTAGTGGAATATTGCGCATTGGCAACGTTATCGCTACCACCGGTTACGGTCGAAAAATTACCACTGGAAGTATTATTAGCTCCACCGGGAATGGTTGCATTTTGAGCACTTACGGTATTATTATTACCGCCGCTGACTGTACCGTAAGTAGCAGAAGAAGTTACCGTGTTGTTGTTACCACCGGAAATAGTACCATAATTACCGGAAACAGCATTGCTGTTACCACCGGAAATCGTGGCCGAATTTGAAGAGGCATTGTTGGACGTACCACCGCCAATTGCTGCATTGAGTCCGCTAACATTATTGACGGTACCACCACCAACGACGGAATTTACACCGGAAGCTGTATTATCATTACCGCCGGAAATCGTTGCATAATTACCTGCACTGGTGACAGCATTGCTGAATCCACCCGAAACAGTACCATGAGTAGCTGCTGCGGAGTTTGTATTACCACCACCGATTGTTGTACTGATTGCACTGGCATTATTGGAAATACCACCGCCGATGGTACTGTTTTGACCGCTAGCGGTATTGGAATTACCACCGCCTATAGTACTTGACGAACCGCTTGCGGTATTGGAATTACCACCGCCGACAGTACTTGATGTAGCGCTTGTAGTGTTGTTAGTACCACCACCGACAGCAGCATAAGTTGCACCGTTGGAGAGTGTATTGTTGTAACCACCTGAAATTGTTCCGCTTGCGGCTGATACTTGGTTGCTGTAACCACCTGAAATTGTTCCGTATTGTGCGGTGATACCGTTGCTACTACCGCCGGATATAACCGAGTGCGTAGAGGAAACATTGTTCGTAAGACCGCCTGCAGATACACTATGAGCGCCGGAAACAGTATTCGACTGACCGCCAATGATTGATGAATATGCTCCGGATGCGGTGTTGTTGTCACCAAGTCCGATAAAGGCCTTGAGTCCAGTTGCAAAATTTGCTAACGTTTTCTCACCTTTCATTTCTGAAAGCAAAGCCGGAGAAATTTTATCCTTGGTAATTGCACCGTCAGAGATTTTGGAAGTAGTTACACTGCCATCGGCGAGTTTTTGGGTCGTGATGCTTCCGTCAGGGACATTTTCTGAGGTAAAAGCGTAGGGAACTGAAGAGAGGGGGATGCGGGCAGATTCTTGCTTGCTGTCGTACGATACACCGATATATAACTGCTTGTCGAATTGTAAGGTTTTTGGTAATGATTTGTTTACGCCTAGAGTTAAATTAAACAACCCTTTTGAAATTGGCGTGGTAAATTCCTCAATCCAGATCGGCTCACCGCCTGAAATTCTGTCATAAACCCTGATGATGACAACATGATTTCCATCGGGAACCGGTTTACTTGTTGAGTCAGTCAATATACCTTGTACGGTAAACGTACGAGGAATCTGCGCATAAAGCGTAGGTGATATAGCGATTGTCCCAACAACAAACGCACCTAGAAGCATTTTTTTCATAAAGAAACCCTTATAAAATTGAATAGAAACGGACCATACACATGAATCGTATATACAAAAATCGTAAATTCCAAGCTATAAAAAAATCATTTTAGTCATGTTTTTTGCTTTTTACAAGTATTTGTCATAGAATTATAACGTTTTCTACGTATATATACTTACATATTGACAAAAAAGCCGAAGTACATGACTTCGGCTTTAAGGGCAATGTAGGATATGTAGATTTTTCAGCTATTTACCATTGTCGTTCTGACGTTCCTGCTTACGCTCCAAAAGCATTTTTTGCAGTTGCGCAGCGAAGTTATTCTCAAAGACGATAAATCTAGCATACTGCTCTTCGGTTAGAAGTGACCGCATTGCACGAATTTTGTCGGAAACGGCTGCATTAAGTGAATTTTGCTTTTCGAGGATGATATCTGCTTTGCGGTAATACTCACCCGATTTCCCGGTTTTTGCCCTCACCGAACGTTCTAAATCAGCGACCGCATCCTGAAGCTCGACTTTGACCTCTTCAATCTTACGCTGTAATTGATTGTAACGTGTAAAGAATTTCTCAGCTGTTTGCTCATCCATGTCAAGAATGTCGATGAGACGCATTTTCTTCAGCTGCTCAATTCTCTCTTTCGCTTTCGGTCGGTCTTCCAGTTTATTGAACTGTTGTGCAGGTATAATACCTGGAACGAAGAAGCAGAAAATCATGCTTATAGCTAAGAAAGCAATCTGCCTGATACGATTATTATAGTGTAGATGGGTTTTCATATTGTAAATCCTTCAAAATATCTTGGAGTTCGCTATCCGTTAAATTCAACCATAAATCATCACTGTGTGTGTATGCAACGTGTGTATCGGTATTTGAGCTTTGCAGTGAGCTTGCCAATAACTCATCTACATCGAGCGTTGTTGTCGCCGGAATAACGTCCGGTAGAGTAGTCAGCCGGTTAGCTTCCTCAATTGCTGCAAGTATACTAACATCTTCATTCATAATCAGTTGTGCATCTGTCGGCCGTATAATTTCGATGCAGCTGTCCGTAGAGGTGATGGTATTCGCAGAAGGGGAATTGTTCTGAGTATAGTATTGAAACGTTACGGCTCCCAGTAAGAGTACAACAGCAGGTAGAGCCGTCTGATACCAAAACGAGCGAGAAAACAGATATGTTTTGGCTTGCATCCTCTGATGTACTTTGAGCGACAAATTACGCGTCCGTTGCTCAAGTTGTGTATTCAATTCCGTCGTGTCAATCCTTGCAAAAGCACTGTGTATGTCTGTAAGCTCTTGCTGTAAATCCGGATAATGGGGGAGGGAAAGCTCAATTAATCGTATCTCATCCTCACTTGACTTACCGAAGGCATAGTCAGGAAGGAGTTGCTCTAGCTCTGATTTTGTTAGAATGGTATTCATGGTGGTATCTCCTTAGTGTTTTGTATAGTCACTGTTTTTCAATAACTTGGCGAGCTTTTGTACTGCTTGAAAATAATTGGCTTTCAAGCCGCCGACACTAGTACCAAGCATTTGGGATATTTCCTCGTAGGTCAGCTCGTCAAAATACCGAAGGACGAAGGTTTCTCGTTGCTTCTCCGGTAACTGAGCCAGCATTATTTGAAAATTCTTTTCAAAATCCTTATTCTCAAATTGCTGATGAGGAGTGGAGATGTCGGAAGGGATTTCAATTTCTGAACCGTCGTCACGTGTGATAAAAGATAGAAATTTTCGTTTCCTGACTATCCTCGAACAGACATTAATCGTAATTCTATACAGCCAGGTCTGTACCGTACTATCTCCACGGAATTTATGGATGTGCTTTAAAGCATTGATAAATACTTCTTGCGCCGCATCATCGGCATCATCGTGAGAGCGCAAGTATCGTAACGCTGTAGAATAGACAAATTTTTGATACTTGCGTATAAAAACAGTAGCAGCTCTATTTTGATCGCCGCTACAATACTCGCGGATAATATCCTGATCGGTTTGCAGAGAAAGTGCCATTGCGTACATAATTTGCTCGACCTTAGGTTCGTAAAATTCGAATCGTTGCCGGCTACGAGCAATGAACCAACGGATAGGTTTAATGCTTATCCGACATATTTCGAAATTTCGAGGACTTCATACTCAATAATACCGGCAGGTACTTTTGTTGTCACCACTTCACCGACCGATTTGCCGAGCATTGCCTTGCCTAAAGGTGAGCTGACGGCTATTTTGTTGGTATGAAAGTCCGCTTCTTCAGCGCTGACGAGCGAATATTCGACTTCCGCCATGGTTTTTTTATTCCGCATCTTGACTTTGGAGAGAATATACACTTTGTCATTCGGAAAGTCTTTTGGATCAATGACTTGTACTTTAGAGAGGATAGACTCAATACGGGAAATTCTCATCTCTAATAACTCCTGCTCATGTTTTGCCGCATCATAATCAGCATTCTCCGACAAATCTCCGTGCGAGCGGGCATAGGCAATTTTCTCTGCCATCTCGACGCGACCTTTCGACTTTAATATCCGTAATTCCTCTTCAAATTTATTCAATCCCTCTTTGGTCATATAGATTGGACTTTGCATTGTTTTCCCTTTATAAAGCTGATAATAATAGTATTTGGACAATAAAAAAACAAAGCCATTGAACAACGGCTTTGTTTATCAGTAAACGATTTAAAATGTTCTTCCGCCTGAGTTAGGACGGACTTTGTCGCGAGATTTACGGCAAATTAAAGATTTAGAGCAAAACCACCAAACTTTTTACGAATGTCCGAACAAATGGCCCATTTTGAGACGTTTGGTAGTCATATAGTCTTGATTGACTTCATTCGGAGCAATTTCAATCGGAATTCGTTCTGTTACCTCAAGTCCATAGCTCTCAAGACCAACACGCTTTGTAGGATTGTTTGTCAAGAGTCTCATCTTTCGCACTCCTAAATCACATAATATCTGTGCGCCGATACCGTAATCTCTTGGGTCGGGAGTAAAACCCAGATGTACATTTGCTTCGACTGTATCAAATCCCTGCTCTTGAAGAGAATACGCCTTAATCTTGTTGATTAATCCTATTCCGCGTCCTTCCTGACGCATGTAGAGCAATACTCCGCGACCTTCTTCACCAATTGCTTTGAGAGCTGCATTGAGCTGGCTGCCGCAATCGCAGCGTTTTGAACCAAATACATCGCCTGTCAGACATTCAGAGTGGACGCGCACCATAACAGGTTCGTCCTTTTTCCATGAACCCATCACAAGTGCTACATGCTCCTTGCCATCCATGGTATTCTGATAGACTTTGAAGGAAAAGTCACCGAATTCGGTTGGTAATTTTGCTTCAGCAACGCAGGACACCAATTTGTCAATCATCACACGATAAGCGATAAGCGCTTTGACGGTAATAATCTTCAGATTATGCTTATGAGCGAATTGTATTAATTCCTGCTGACGCGCCATCGTGCCATCGTCGTTAATGATTTCACACAACACGCCAACCGGTTGTAAATTAGCCAGTTTTAATAAATCTACGACAGCTTCTGTATGTCCTGCACGTCTCAAAACACCTTCCTCGACTGCTATAAGAGGGAAGATATGCCCAGGTCTGCCCAAGTCGCTTGCTTTGGTATTTTTATCGGCAAGAGCGCGGACGGTTGCCGAACGGTCTGCTGACGATATACCGGTCGTCGTACCATGAAGATAATCAACCGATACCGTAAAACGTGTACCGTGAAGTGCAGTATTCGCCGGTACCATCGGGTCAAGCTCAAGCTCTAAGGCACGATTGACGGTCATTGATACGCAAACAAGTCCCCGTGCCTCCATTGCCATGAAATTAATCATCTCCGGCGTACACAGCTCGGCTGCACAAATGACATCACCTTCGTTTTCACGGTCTTCATCATCGACGACTATGACCATTTTGCCGGCTGCAAGGTCGTCAACAGCATCTTTGACCGTATTAAATTGAAATTCCATAATTATTTGTTGATGACAGTGGTTACTGCTACTTTTTCAAAACGTACCTTTGTGTTTTCAGCTATTTGTACGGTGATTACATTATCTTCAATATCGGTAATTGTGCCGTGAATTCCCGATGACGTGATCACTTTATCGCCTCTTTTCATCGATTCCAACATAGCTTTCATCTCTTTTTGACGCTTTTGCTGAGGGCGAATCATCATGAAGTAGAAAATAAGGATAATGGCTGCAAAGGGGAGAATGGTCGAAAGCATGTTCTGAAGAGGATCGGGCTGGCCGGTAGCTTGTGCTAACACAAAAGTAAGTAAAGATGTCATAAATAGTTGTCCTAATTAATAAATAAACGATAATTATTCAATAAAAAAAGGCGCTTAAACGCCCTTCGTCGCATAGTTCTCGATAAAATTGCGCGCCCACTGACGGTACTGCCCCGAAAGTATTTTTTCACGAGCCGTTTTCACAAGCCAAAGATAAAAGGCAAGGTTTTGCTGCGTCGCAAGTTGCAGTCCCAAAATTTCTTTTGCGGCAAATAAATGCCTGAGGTAACCCAAGCTGAAATTCTGACTCGCGTAGGAGTCAATTCCTGCATCAATCGGTTCGTCACTGAGGCGATGCTTCGCATTGCGAATATTGATCTTACCTCTTGTCGTAAAGAGAGTTCCATTACGCGCATTCCGTGTCGGCATCACACAATCAAACATATCCACCCCGAGCCCAATCGCCGTCACTATATTCTCCGGCGTTCCCACACCCATCAGGTAGCGCGGTTTGTTCCGAGGCATAATTTCCGTCGAATGATTCACCGTATCATACATGATTTCTGCCTCTTCGCCCACAGCTAGACCACCAATTGCATATCCATCAAAATCCATGTCCACCATACGCGTAAGGCATTCTGTTCGCAAGTCTTTATAGACGCTGCCTTGTCCAATTGCGAATAACATTTGTTCGTGCCCATAGCGCGGCATCGAATTATCAAAAGCATCTTTATTCCGCCGCGCCCATCGCAGCGTCAATTCCATCGAGTTCTTGGCGTAGTCATACGTACAGGGATGTGGCGCACATTCATCAAGCGGCATGATGATATCCGAACCAATACACCGCTGGATTTCAATGACCCTTTCTGGTGTAAAAGTATGCTTCGAACCGTCCAAGTGCGAACTAAACAGCACCCCGTTTTCGGTGATTTTCCGTAATTCTTTCAACGAAAACACCTGGTATCCACCACTATCCGTCAAAATCGGCTTGTCCCAATTCATAAACTTGTGTAGCCCGCCAAATTGCCCCAATACTTCTTCGCCCGGCCGCAGATACAGATGATACGTATTTCCCAAAATTATCTGCGCGCCAATTTCCGTAAGCTCTCTCTGTTCAATCGCTTTGACCGTGCCCTGCGTGCCTACCGGCATGAATATCGGCGTCTCAATATCCCCATGATCGGTGCGCAGAATTCCTGCCCTTGCTTTGGTTTCCGTGTCTGTCGTTAGTAGCTCGAACTTGTTCATTAGTAATGCTTAAAAGAAATTTTGTGTTCTGTTCATCAACTTCCAACCCATCGCCTGCGGTCAATGCTGTCAACTTAAGAATTTGGCATCTGCTTGATGCTTCGACAAGCTCAGCATGACGAATGGGTTACGTCACCCTGAGCTTGTCGAAGGGTTCAATTACTTACCTATTTCTTCTTAAGTTGACAGCATTGCATCTGCGGTCACCCATTGCCGTCCACATGTTTTGAAGAATGCGAAATTTCCCACAAAAACGCGTACTTCAAAAACACATAGACGAAGGCGCTCACACCGGCAATCAAACCGGGAATGCCATCTAAAAATCCACGTTGAAAGACATAATTGCGGGCAAAAGAAAAGAGGGGACTCAGAAGCAGCTTCCCAAGACTCGGTTTGCGACCCTTCTGATGGTACGATTGAGCAGTATGATACGCGTAATAGATTGTTTTTTCAAAATGTTGCCGAATATCTTTGTATGAATAATGAAGCAATTCACCCGATGGTATTTTTGCAATATTCCCCTTGATTTCCAGTACATCATGTGGATTGTAACCACCCCAGATTGGACCTGAATTTCGCCGAATTAAACGTAATTTTCTATCAGGTTGCCAAGCATAGCGAAGAATTTTCCCCAAATATACCGTTCGCCGGTTGATGGAATAGCCATTTGCCGAACCATTCGTAACTACTTCAGCGATAGATTGTTGCAAATCTTCCGTGAGCACTTCATCGCAGTCGATACACAATATCCATTCCTTTGAACATTTCGCAAGCGCTGAATTTTTCTGGTCAATATGACCTTTCCAGTCCTCTGTAAATACTCTTGCTCCATAGCGTTGCGCAATCTCAACTGTGCTGTCCGATGAATGCGAATCGACGACAATAATCTCAGAAGCAATTCCTGCAACACTCTCCAAGGTGCGCGCGATATTCGCTTCTTCATTGAAGGATATCATCGCAACCGAAAGTGGGAGAGTGGGCATGTTATTCAACGACTAGCGAGACAAATTGAACTTTTCCGAGCGCAGTCAATGTGCAGATATACTTTCCAACCGGCAGTGACGTGTGCATAAACGTCTGTTTGTCCCATTGAATACTATTTTCACCTTTACGAGCCAAACCATGAAACGGCTCAGCGACAATTTTACCGGAAATGTCGTAAATTCTTAATCTTGCAACGCCTTCCGTTGGCAATTCAAATTTAATAACAGCAGAATGAACAATCGGATTAGGGAATACGGTAAGGGGAAAATCAAGTGTTGATTCTTTACCCTCATCAACTCCCACCGTAGCAAATTCTTTGTGAGAATAATCCCAGATTCCACGGCCATACGTCCCGAACCTTGCTATTTTTAAAGAAGGTACGTATTCTACACTCCAATACAAGTGGTCAGGTGCCTGATTGGTAGTAATATCAAACCAGCGACCTTTTTCCACCGAATACATCCAGGCGCCATTTTGTGTTGCTGCGAAGAGGAATTTATCATCAGGGCTTGCTGCAAGACCAAAGATCATCGTTTTGGGAAGACCTACATTCATGGTATCAAAGGTCTTTCCACCGTCATTCGATACATACACGCCCGGATTCGAATAGCCGCTGCCGCCGATATAGACACGCTGCGGGTTGACCGGCGACGGACAAATTGCCGTTCCGTAAAAGTAGTGATTACCCGGAGATTTGAATCCCTCAGATTTTGTCCATGTATCGCCTTTATCGGTTGAGTAAAACACATCCGAAGAAGTAGTAACTATATACCGATACTCAGGATTAACGTTCGAAATACCAATCGCACTGATAGCATTGATAAAATTATAAGGCAATTTCTCCGCCTTCAAAGCCAATCCATTGTAAAGCGTTGTGATTTTATAGAGATACGCTCCTGAATCCGGAGTACCACCAGCAAAATATGCTATGTCCGAGGTGTTTGGTTCGCATCGGACAGGAGGAAGCCACAGTGCACCTTTTACGCCATTTTTGCCCCAATCCCATGACGCTGACTTTTCTTCTGTAAGAGTGCCATAATGATAATCGATAAATCCGGGATAATCCATCCAAAAGGAATTACCGCCGTCGCCGCTTGATAAATGTCCGTAATCGCCACTGATTTTTTGCTCAAAGGTCAGTAATCCGTTGGTATCCTTCATCGTTTTTTGATATCCCTGGTCCTGACTTCCGGCAAACACGACTTTCGGATCAATTGTACTCGTAAGAGTTGAATAATACTGACTTACGCCTAATCCTTCCAAACTGATATTCGTGACACTATTGACCAAATCTTCCGAAAAATATATCCCTCCGTCGTTTGAAATGAGGGTAATTTCATCCCCGTCAGGACTTGCAAATGAATTCACAACTTGTATGTCTGCATGGAGCTTATGAACCATATCTCCGTAATATTCACCCCAGCCGTTGATGATTTTCCAGTTCACGCCACCGTCTGTACTACGGTACATATCCACGCCTCCGGCATATAAATATGTTTCATCAATCGTGGACATTCCAAACGTCAGCTTGCCGGCTTCAAAACCCAAAGTACCTTTGTATTTCCAGGATTTTCCTTCATCAATGCTCGTATAAATCTGACTCTTTCCACCACCGGTGACACCGATTGCCAAATTTTTACGGTCTTTTCCGAAGAGCGTTACATCGCCTGCACTTGCAATCTCCGGCGCTTCGACAATTCCTATGAATTCTTCGCTAAGATCAGCTCTAAAACGGGAAAGCGAATCCCTGCGAATCCAATAAACATCACTCGTATTATCATATCGTGGAATAAAAACATCGGCTACATTCTGATTGCCAATGAACGTACGCTTGATATTCGTAAAAGTAGCTCCATTATCCGTTGAACGGTATAATACCATGACAGGGCGCCAGTTAGAACTATAATCCCATTCCGTTCCAATGAGATAAATCGTATTATTCCCATCATTCGAAAACACTGCGCGGCGAATTCCACCCCAATTTTTCACGACATCGAGTCCTTTTGCCTCTGTCCATGTCTTGCCCATATCATCGGAATACCGAAAATAGGGGTTGTCTCCACAGACATAGAGACGTTTGCCGCCTGAAGTCTTGACGATACGTATAGTATTGATATAGCCAAAGTTACGGTAATCATTGAGCACTGTCCAATTCTTACCCTGCAATGTACCACGCCACAAATTACCACCGGCGCCAGCTGCATAAATCTCGCGGGTATCCCAGTCAATTTCCGTAGCAAGCATTCGACCTGCGAGATTATTGCTTCCACGTTCGGCCCACACGCCAAGAGCTGTATCCGCCAGCAGATGCTCTGATTTTTTAAGTAATAGATCCTGCTTTAGTTGTCGTGCTTCACGATTTTCACGTTCAATGATTCTCCAGGAAATATCCGGTGAAGTGCGGTGCATTTGTTCGATCCATGCCTCACGTTCGCGCTTAAAACCTTCGTCACCTTCACGGTTACCGGAAGGAATGGTCGTCGTTGGTTGCTGAGCAAACAGTTGTAATCCGCAGAGTAGGAAAGCAGTTGTTACAAGATAATTTTTCATGAAATTCATAGTAAAAGTCACGGAAAGAACGAATACATTAGCCAAGAACAATCTTTTCAAGTGCAGTTGAATACGCGGTGCGAAGTTCATCAACAGTGGTTGTGATCGAACCGAACATATATGCTCCACCAGTTACAAACCCAATCGCTTCCATCGGAACATTATGCAAAGCACAGACTTCCATCAGTTTCATCAAATCATCGGGACGCACACTGACGAGAATTCTGCTTTGCATTTCACCGAATAAATCGGCTGAGGTGGAAGGATAGGTTGTTGTAATTTGAGCGCCGAGATTATTAGGAGAATTAATGGCTTTTTCGGCGACAGCTATTGCAATTCCACCTTCAGCGCAGTCGTGTGCTGATTGAATAATTCCACCGCGGATAGCTTCTAAGACTGCTTTTTGAAGGCGAAGTTCTGCTTCGATATCGAATTCCGGTGCATCGCCGAGTATTTCCCCGGTGAGTAATTTTACATATTCCGAACCACCGAGATTTGGCGTAGATTGAGCTCCAATCAAAACAATTGCATCGCCTTGATTTTTAAAGCCATTACCAACGGTTTTATTCACATCGTCGATGAGTCCGAGCATACCAATGGTAGGCGTTGGGAAGATGGCATGATTCCGCGACTGATTATGGAAGCTCACATTACCGCCGGTCACCGGAGTGCCGAGAGCGCGACACGCATCGCCCATTCCACGGATAGCTTCTTTGAATTGATAATAGACTTCAGGGTCGTAGGGATTACCAAAGTTGAGACAGTTTGTAATAGCAACCGGTTCAGCACCGACACACACCACATTCCGTGCTGCTTCTGCGACGGCGATCATACCGCCACGATAGGGGTTGAGATAGGCATAACGGCTGTTACAATCTGTACACACGGCGAAACCTTTGCCCGGTAACTCTTTGATTCTCATAATTGCTGCGTCTGCTTTGCTGTTCATCGTATTCGTGCGGACTTGCGAGTCGTACTGTTCGTAAATCCATTTTTTAGACGCCACCGTGGGTGACGTCAAGATTTTCCAAAACATATCAGCATCCGAGACAGAGCTTGTATCGTAGGTAGCATTCCGTACATTTGCGAAATACGCAGGTTCTTGTGATTCACGGACATATACCGGTGCATCGCCACCAAGCACGAGCGACTGCGCCGGTAATTCCACCACTTGTTGACCATTTCTGAAGATACGGATAATGCCGTCGTCGCAGACTTCGCCAATTTCGGTAATCGGCACATCCCATTTCTCGCACACGGCGCGTGCAATGTGTTCTTTGCCTTTTTCGACGACCGCGAGCATCCGCTCCTGTGACTCAGAGAGCATGATTTCATAGGCGCTCATGCCTTGTTCGCGCAGAGGCACGAGGTCGAGGTTGATGCGCATACCGGAGTTGCCTTTGGCGCTCATTTCGCTGGTCGAACAGCATATCCCGGCCGCTCCCATGTCCTGCATACCGACGATACAGCCGGATGCTATGAGTTCAAGCGTGGCTTCAAGGAGTAATTTCTCGGCAAATGGGTCGCCGACTTGTACGGTAGGGCGCATATCTTCTGTTTTTTCATCGAATTC